>NZ_JBOZRT010000101.1:0-41639 GCF_050789165.1 Azospirillum sp. | reverse complement strand
GCCGCCCGGCGGTCCGGGGCGGGTGGCCACCCGCCCCGGACCGATCCGTCGCACTCACTTTACTCGATCATCAACATACAAGGGATGGGGAGGGGGCTGAGGGACGCCCTACCGCTTCGCCCCGTCCGCCTTCGCGGCCTGGACGTCGGTCAGCCCCTTGTCCAGCTTCTCCTGGATCAGGTCCTTCTCCTTCTGCTCCTCGGCGGTGCGCAGGGCGCGCAGCCACTGGAAGCGGGCCTCGTTGCGGCGGCCGACGCGCCAGTAGGCGTCGCCGAGATGGTCGTTGATGGTGGAATCCACCGGGCGCAGCTCCACCGCGCGCTCCAGCTTCCCCACCGCGCCCTCGAAGTTGCCGAGCTTGTAGAGTGCCCAGCCCAGGCTATCGACGATGTAGCCGTCGCGCGGCTTCAGCTCGACCGCGCGCTCGACCATCGCCTTGGCCTTGTCCAGGTTCAGCCCGCGGTCGATCCAGCTGTAGCCCAGGTAGTTCAGCAGGTACGGCTCCTCGGGCTTCAGCTCCAGCGCCTTCTTCAGGTCGGCCTCGGCGTCCGGCCAGCGGTCGATCTTGTCGTAGGTCAGCGCGCGGGCGTAGTAGATCGCCCAGTGCCGCTCCTGCGGCGTGCCGATGCGCTCCAGCGCCTTGCCGTAGGTTTCCGCGGCCTCGGCGTAGCGCTTGGAGACGCGGTACAGGTCGGCCTGCCGGACCAGCGCGTCGGTGCGCTCCGGCCGCTCCTCCGCCAGCTTGCCCAGCACGGCGATGGCCTCGTCGTTGCGTTCCAGCCGGCCCAGCGCCTCGGCGGCGCGCAGGCGGGCGGCCCACCCCAGCACCGGGTCGGCTTCCAGCGCGCGGTACTCGGCCAGCGCCTCCTCGTGGTGCTCGCGGCCCTCCATGATGTCGCCGATCATCAGGCGCGCCAGCGTCAGGTCGGGGCGCAGGTGCAGCGCGATGCGGCCGAACAGCAGCGCCGTCTCCTCCGCCCCCTCGTGGTGCAGCGCGCTGCCCAGGTCGAACAGCGCCTCGCCCAGGCCCTGGCGGGCGTCCGAGACGATGGGTTTCGGCGGGGTGCCGGTGTCCAGCGCCTTCAGCGCCGGCTCGATCATCATGTTGTCGGGGGCGCCGTCGCGGAAGGCCATGTAGAGGCGGCGCGCCTCCTCGGCCTGGCCCTGGCGTTCCGCGTAGTTGCCGACCAGCTGGACGACGCGTAGCGGCGCCTCGGTGCCGATGACCTTACGGTAGAACTCGCCGGCCTCCGCCGGCTTGCCGCCGACGTCGAGCACCAGCGCCGCGTGCAGGTTGTGCAGCGCCGCGAAGCCGCTGGTGGTGGCCAGCGGGGCGAGCGCCTGCTGTGCCTTGGCGGTGTCCTTGCGCGCGGCGGCCAGCCACGCCTCGTACAGCGGCGCCAGGAACTTGCCGAGGCCCTCGCGCGGCATGCCCTTCAGCAGGTCCTCGGCGTCGGTCAGGCGGTCGCGCTTGAGGGCGTCGGCGACCAGCAGCGCGGCGGCCAGCTGCGGCTCGCCGTCCTGGCTGGTCAGGCGCATGGCGAGCGCCAGCGCGGTGTCGATCTGCCCCTCGCCGAGCTTCAGGATGAAGGCGCGGCGCATCAGCGCCGTGTCGCCGGGGTTGGCGGCGAGCGCCTGGCCCATGTACTGGGCGGCGGCCTTCCAGTCGTCCTGGTGCTGGGCGAACCGGCCGGCAAGGTAGCTGCCCGTGCCCGCCGTCGCGCGACCCGGCCCGTCCGTCGCGGCGAGCGCCGCCGCCGACAGGGGAAGGCTCGCCGCCACGAGCAGGGCGGCCGCCGCAGCGCCGCGTTTGGTCCGGGAGATCATCATGCCGCGTCCGTTCCTGGAAGAAGCCGCCATCTTAAATAAGCACCGGCGCGCCGCTGTCACGGGGCCGACTCGGGGAGCGTAAGCCGGAAGCCGTTCCGCCACAACACGCAGGACGCGCGGTGGTCGCGATAAAAGACGGAAGCCGGTCATGGTGCGGGCGGCCTGCCCCTTCCCTATCGCTCCCGCGCTTCGCGGTGGAGGGAACTCCGCCGTTGCGTCGGCAGTCCCCTCTCCCGCGAAGCGGGGGAGGGATAGGGAGGGGGCACGACGTTCAGTTCCAGTCCGCCCGCACGCGGTCGATGGTTTCCGGGCGGAAGACGTCCTCGACCCGCTCCCGCAGGTGGGCGCGCAAGGCGTCCGGCATGCCGGGGGAGAGCCGGTCGCCCTCGATCTTCCAGCGCGCCATCCACGACAGGCTGCGCAACCACGTCAGCCGGCGCAGCGGCTTCAACCACGGACGCACGGCGGCGGCCAGCGCGTCCGGCACCGCCGCCTCCCAGGCGGCGAGGAACGCCTTCACCTCGGCCTTGCCCAGCGCCGTCGCGACGTCGGGATCCCACATGGTGGAGGTGTAGAGGCTGGCGTGCGCGAGGTCGATGGCCGGGTGGCCGTACTGCGCCTTCTCCAGGTCGGTGAACCACGCCTTGCCGGCCGCGTCGATCAGGAAGTTGCCGGGGTGGGTGTCGGTGCCGACCAGCGTCACCGGCAGCGGCGCGGTGATGCGGTCGGCCTGGGCGGCGCCCAGCTCGATCTCGATGCGCATCAGCGCCATGGGGTCGAGGTCGGCGCGGTCGAAATGCTCGGCCTGCCGCAGCACCAGCGCCAGCGTGGCGGCCACCGGGTCGGGCGGGCTGGCCAGCGGGGCGCGCTCCTCCGCGAGGGCCAAGCGGTGCAGGGATGCCAGCGCCTCGGCGATGGCCGGCATGTCCGCGGGCAGGCGCGGCGGGCGGCCGGTGATCTCGCTGACCAGCAGGGCGCCCATGGGCAGGCCGGGGCGCGGCTCCAGCACCCCCGCCAGCTCCGGCGTGTGGCCGGAGGGGGCGGCGCGGGCGAAGGCCGCGGCCTGGTAGGCGAGGTTGGCCGCCGGGTCGAGGCCGACCTGGCTCCAGCGCGGCACCCGGGCGACGACGCCGCGCCCGACGACGCGCACGTGGTCGTGCGCCACGCCCTTCAACGGCAGCGGTTCGAGCGCGGCGCCGTTCAGCGCGGCGGAGAGGGCGGGGAGGGAGAGGGGCATGGTGACGTTCGTTGGTTGCGAAGCGATGCCCCCTCCCTAACCCTCCCCCGCTATCGCGGTGGAGGGAATGCGGCGGAGCCCCCTCTCCCGCGAAGCGGGGGAGGGATGGGGAGGGGGCTGATGCCTTACGTCCGATGCTCGTTCAGCCGCGGCATCAGCTCGACGAGGTTGCAGGGGCGGTGGCGGTTGTCGAGCTGGGCTTCCAGGATGCCGTCCCAGGCGTCGCGGCAGGCGCTGGGCGAGCCGGGCAGGGCGAAGACGTACGTCCCGTTGGCGACGCCGCCGGTCGCCCGGCTCTGGATTGTCGAGGTGCCGACCTTCTCGTAGCTCAGCCAGCGGAACAGCTCGCCGAAGCCGGGGATGTGCTTCTCGAACAAACCCTCCACCGCCTCCGGGGTCACGTCGCGCCCGGTCACGCCGGTGCCGCCGGTGGTCAGCACCACGTCCACCTCCGGGTCGGCAATCCAGGCCTGCACCTGGGCGCGGATGCTCGCGACGTCGTCCTTGACGATGGCGCGGGCGTGCAGCCGGTGGCCGGCCTTCTCCAGGCGCTCGATCAGGGCGGCGCCGGACTTGTCGTCCTCGACGCTGCGCGTGTCGGAGACGGTCATCACGGCGATGTTGACGGGGAGGAACGGGCGGGTGTCGTCAATCCTGGGCATGCTGGGCGACCTGCGTCGGACGGGAGTCCATCGGCATATAGACCGGCCAGCCCCCCGCCGCAACGGCGTCCAGGCTCGGCGTCGGCTGCCCGAGGCGCATGCGGTAGATCCAGTAGTTGGCCAGCACCTTCTCGACGTAGTCGCGCGTCTCGGCGTAGGGCAGGCTCTCGATGTAGAGCAGCGGGTCGGTCACGTCGTCCAGCGTGCGCCGCCAGCGGCCGGCGGTGCCGGGGCCGGCGTTGTAGGCGGCGGCCAGCAGGAACAGGTTGTTCCCCACCTCCGGCATCGCCATCAGCTCGGCCAGGTAGCGCTGGCCCAGCTCCATGTTGTTGGCGGGGTCGAAGAGGGCGGCGGGCTCGGAATCCTCGCCCTTCAGGTCTTCGTGGCGGCCGACCACGAAGGACGCGGTGGAGGGGATGATCTGCATCAGCCCGGTGGCGCCGGCCGAGCTGACCAGCCGCGGGTCGAAGCGCGATTCCTGCCGCATCACCGCGAACACCAGCGCCCGGTCCACCTGGAAGCCGCTGCGCGGCTGCCAGCGCGGCAGCGGGAACAGCGCCGCGTCGTAGGGGGCGCCGTCCGGCGCCGTCACCGCGTTGCCGATGCGCAGCGTCAGCCCGGCCAGCCCGGCGCGGTCGGCCAGCACCAGCAGCGCCTGCTCGGCCAGTGGGTTGCCGCGCGGGTGGACGCGCTTCAGCTCCAGCCCGGCGGTGTCGATCTGGCCGACCTGCACCAGCGCCACGGCGCGCCGCCCGGCGGGGCGCTCGGAGATGGCGCCGAGGTGCTCGGCGGTCAGCTCCGGCAACTGCCAGTTCAGCGCCTGCGGGATGCCCAGCGCGCGCCCGGCGATCAGCCCGTAGAAGGTGTGCGGGAAACGCGCGGCGATGGCGAGCTGGGCGCGCGCCTCCTCGGTCCGGCCCTTCCGGAAATGCGCGCGCGCCGACCAGTAGGCGCCGCCGGCCAGCAGCCAGGGCGAGCGCGGCCGCGCCGCCACCAGCCCGTCGAAATGGCGCGACGCGCGGTCGTGCTGCTTCAGCCGCCACGCGGCCAGCCCGGCGATCCAGTGCGCGTCCGGCACCACGTCGCCCGAGCGCGCCGCGCTGGCCGAGGCGAGCGCCAGCGCCTGCGACACCTCGCCGTCGTAGTACAGCGCCGCGGCGATGCGGGCGCGCACCGTGTCGTACTGCACGGGGTCGAGCTGGCGCGACACCTCGTCGTCGCCGAGCAGCCGGAGCGCCGCGCCCGGCTTGCCGGCGCGCAGCAGGTCGGTGAAGCGGCCGATGGCGGCGGTGTCGGCGCGGCTGCGCCCGCTGCGGCTGCGCGGGGCGACGCTCAGCGTCTCGCCCTCGCCCTCGTCGCCGCCCTCGGCCTGCGGGCGGGCGCCGGCGAGGCGCTCCAGCGAGCCCGAGAAGGTGGGATCGTCCGGCTGCTGCGGCGCCTTCGGCGCGCGGCCGCCGCTCGGCTGCCGGCGCAGGGCCAGCTGGTGGATGCGCTCGGCCCCCGGATGGTCGGCGTAGCGCTGCAGCCAGTCGGCCAGCTCGTCGAAGCTGGCCTTGCGGTCGGGGTGCAGCAGGCGCTGGCGCAGCACGTGGCCGAGCAGGCGCTTGTCCTTCAGCGCGCGGATCTCGGCGTCGGCGGAGTCCCACTCCGACCGGTCCTGCAAGTCGAAGATGCGGCGGTAGCGGGCGGCGTCCTCCTCGCCCAGCAGGTGAGCGCGCGCCGCCTCGTCCGCCGGCAGCGCCACAGGCAGTCGTTCGGCGGAGCCGACACCCATCGGTGCGATCGGACGTCCGTCCGGACCGTGGATCACGAGGGCTGCGCGGGCGGCGGTGCCAAAGCCATCCGAGCCAGGCGCGGCGGCAAACACGGCGGCCGCGCACAGAGCCCCCAGGAGTTTCTGCCGCACCATGGTGGCATTCCATGCTGCGCCGCGAGATATCCCGAGCATTTGACCGAAATAACGTCGTTTCCGGCGAATGGCAAGCGCCCGATTCGCACGAAATACGACCAAATCAGCGAAAGTCGATGGGCCACAACGGCTTGAGTGCCGTCGGGAAAATGGCGCTAGCCCGTGTGGCCGATCCTTTGGCGCAAGGTCAGAAGATCGCGCCACGCCTCGCGTTTCGATATGGGATTCCTCAGCAGATACGCGGGGTGCAGCATGGGCAGCACCGGCACCGTCTTGCCGGTTCCAGGCGCCGTGTAGTCGAACCACTGGCCGCGCAGGCGGGTGATGCCCTCCGCCCGGTTCAGCAGCGTCTTGGCCGACGTGCCGCCCAGCGGCACCAGCACCTCGGGCCCCACCAGCTCGACATGGCGCTCCAGGAAGGGCAGGCAGGCGGCGATTTCCGCCTGCGTCGGGCTGCGGTTGCCGGGCGGGCGCCAGGGCAGGATGTTGGTGATGTAGACGGCGGTGCGGTCCAGCCCGATCCAGCCCAGCATGCGGTCGAGCAACTTGCCGCTGACGCCGACGAAGGGCTTGCCCTGGCGGTCCTCGTCCTCGCCCGGCGCCTCGCCGATCAGCATGATCCTCGCCTGCGGGTTGCCGTCGGCGAACACGGTGTTGGTGGCGGTGCGCTTCAGCGGGCAGCCGTCGAAGGCGCGCAGCGCCTCCTCCAGCTCGGCCAGCGTCCCCGCCTCCCCGGCGCGGGCGCGCGCCGCGGTGCCGGCCTCGCTGGCGCCCAGCGGCAGGTCGGGGGTCGCCGCCGGCTGGACGGGGCGGGGCGCGGGTGCGGCTGGTGCGCGCGCCGCGCCGGACGGGCGCGATCCCGGTTGCGGACGGCCGGCAAAGGTGCTCCAGTCCATGGGCGCGTCGGACACCGCCTCGTCGCAGCCGATGTCCACATGCCAGCGCAGCGCGGAGAGTATGTCGCAGAGGTCACTCATGATTTGACCTTAGCACGGCTCCTGTGGTCATACATGGGAAGTGATCGCATGCCGTAATGGTCAACGGATTAACGTGCCTGCCGCCGTGGCGGCCGGGAAAAAGAAATTCGGGAGGCAAGCATGGAGCGCGAACCGCGCGAGGTGATGGAATACGACGTTCTGGTCGTGGGCGCGGGTCCGTCCGGCCTGTCCGCCGCCATCCGTCTGAAGCAGCTGGCGAACGAGGCCGGGCAGGAGCTGTCGGTCTGCGTCATCGAGAAGGGCTCGGAGGTGGGGGCGCACCTGCTCTCCGGCGCGGTGTTCGAGCCGCACGCGCTCGATGAGCTGATCCCCGACTGGCGCGACAAGGGGGCTCCGCTCAACACCCCGGCCAAGGAAGACCGCTTCCTCTTCCTCACCGAGACCAAGGCGTTCCGCCTGCCCACGCCGCCGCAGATGCACAACGCCGGCAACTTCATCATCAGCCTCGGCAACCTCGGCCGCTGGCTCGGCCAGCAGGCCGAGGAGCTGGGCGTCGAGATCTACGCCGGCTTCGCCGGCGCGGAAGTGCTCTACGACGACAGCGGGGCGGTGAAGGGTGTCGCCACCGGCGACATGGGCATCGGCAAGGACGGCCAGCCCACCGGCAACTACACCCCGGGCGTCGAGCTGCACGCCAAGCAGACCATCTTCGCTGAGGGCTGCCGCGGCTCGCTGACCAAGACACTGATGGCGCGCTTCAACCTGCGCGACGGTGTCGATCCGCAGACCTACGGCATCGGCATCAAGGAGCTGTGGGAGATCGATCCCGCCAAGTCCAACCCCGGCCTGATCGAGCACACCATCGGCTGGCCGATGAACCCGAAGACCTACGGCGGCTCGTTCCTCTACCACCTCGCGGACAATCTGGTGTCGGTCGGCTTCGTGATCGGCCTGGACTACGACAACCCGCACCTGAGCCCGTTCGAGGAGTTCCAGCGCTACAAGACGCACCCGGCGATCCGCCCGACCTTCGAGGGCGGCCGGCGCATCGCCTACGGCGCCCGCGCGCTGAGCGAGGGCGGCTTCCAGTCGATCCCGAAGCTGACCTTCCCGGGCGGCCTGCTGGTCGGCGACACGGCCGGCTTCCTGAACGTGCCGAAGATCAAGGGCAACCACACCGCCATGAAGTCGGGCATCGTCGCGGCCGAGGCCGTGTTCGAGCACCTGAGCGGCGGCAGCAACGGGCGCGAAGTGACGGAGTACCCGGCGCGCCTCAAGCAGTCCTGGGTGTGGGACGAGTTGTACCGGGTGCGCAACATCCGTCCCGGCTTCCAGAAGGGGCTGTGGGCGGGTCTGGCGAACGCGGCGTACGAGACGGCCATCGGCGGCAAGTCGCCGTGGACGCTGCACCACAAGCACGCCGACCACGCCACGCTGAAGAAGGCGAGCGAGGCGGCGCCGATCGCCTACCCGAAGCCGGACGGCAAGGTGAGCTTCGACCGGCTGTCCTCGGTGTACCTGTCGAACACCAACCACGAGGAAGACCAGCCGGCGCACCTGACGCTGAAGGATTCGGAGACGCCGATCCGGGTCAACCTGGCGCTGTACGACGCGCCGGAGACGCGCTACTGCCCGGCCGGGGTGTACGAGATCGTGCGCAACGAGGACGGCACCAACCCGCGCCTGCAGATCAACGCGCAGAACTGCGTGCACTGCAAGACCTGCGACATCAAGGACCCGACCCAGAACATCAACTGGGTCGTCCCCGAGGGCGGCGGCGGCCCGAACTATCCGGGGATGTGATACGGCCGGGGCGCCGCTTGTCCTTGACGGCGGCGCCCCGGTTGCGCGTATATCGCCCCGTCGATTATCGCGGGGGCGAACATGATCAAGGTCGTGCGGGCCAAGCTTCACGGGATCCGCGTCACCGACGCGAACCTGAACTACCAGGGCTCGATCACGCTCGACCCCGAGCAGTGCGAGGCGGTGGGCATCCTGCCGCTGGAGTTCGTGGAGATCTGGAACAAGAACTCCGGCGCGCGGATCAGCACCTACGTGATCTACGGCGAGCGCGGTTCGCGCGCCTGCGTGCTGAACGGCTCGGCGGCGCGCACCTGCCAGATCGGCGACGAGATCATCATCGCCGCCTCCTGGTACTGCCAGCCCACCGAGATCGCCACGCTGAAGCCCCGCGTCCTGACCTTCCACCCCGACAACCGGGTGGACAAGACGCTGTGCTACGACGTCGCCGACCACGGCGACGGGCGCTACGGCTTCCGGATCCTGGAACTGGACGAGGTCGAGGCGGTGTGACGCGCCGCTCAATCGGCCGCGCTGTCCAGCGGGCCGTAGTCCTTCCGCCATTCCTCGGGATGCGCCCGGTACCACAGGCTGTCGGCGCTGATGTCGATGCCCCCGACCTCGTCATCCGTGGCGGGCGTGCGAGGCCACACGAGGCCGTAGCCGCCATTCTCGACCGTCATGGCGGCGACGAAGAACGCCGGGTCGGCCAACGCCGCGAACACGCCGCCGCGCGCCGCCACCGGCCGCAGGTCCACGACGTCGCGCCCGCCCTCGCACCAGTCGATTTCCACGGTGAGGTCGTCGCGGGCTTTGGCGTGGGCGATGCTGCGCATCACGTGGTCCCCTCGATCTTCTTCAACGGCTCGCCCTGACGGGCGCGCTGCCAATTGGCCAGCAGGTCGTCGCGATGGGCATCGGTCCTACCCCTGCACCAGCACCTCGAACACGAACGGCGAATCGCGGCCGCCGGCGACCACGGTGTTGGTGCCGCTCTGCAGGTGCATCGCGTCCTTGGCGAAGATGCCGCCTATGTACTGGCCGTTGACCGTGGTCCCCAGCTCGCTGCCGACGTCGCGCACCACCAGCCCCAGGCGGTCGTCGCGGTCGATCACGAAGTGGTTCGGCGACAGCCGGTGCGGGGCGACGTCCGGCAGGCGCAGCGAGGCGCGGTCGCGCGTCGCCGCGGCCCAGCCGTCGGGCGTGCGGCCGACGCGGAAGGGCAGGGCGTCGATCCACACCGTCTGCGACTCCGGCATGCCCCTCATGCGGATGCCGATGTCGCGCACCCCCATGGTCAGCCGCGCCGAGTGCACGTAGCTGGCGATCTTGCGCTCGGTCACCGGGTTGACCGGCGGCGCGTCCGGCGCCGGTACCGGCAGCCCGGCGACGGCGCCCGGCTCGCCCGACGCGTTGCGCAGCCGCGCCACCTCGTCGCTGAGGGTGCGCACGCGCTCGCTGAGGCGCAGCATCAGGGCGTGCGCGGTGTCCGGGTCGGCGCTGATGGTCGGCAGGAAGGCGTCGGCGGGGATGACCTCCACCAGCACCTCGGTGACGGCGCGGACGGTGGCGCTGCGCGGCTTGTGCTCCAGCACGCCCATCTCGCCGACGATGGCGCCCGCGGCGATCTCGCCCAGCACGACGGGGGAGCCCTGCGACTCCTTCACCACCGACACCCGCCCCTCCAGGATGCGGCACGCGAAGTCGCTGGGATCGCCCTCGCGGAACAGCGCGTCGCCGACGCGGTAGTGCATCTTCATGGCCGTCCGCCCTCCCCGGCGGCGGCCTCAGTGTGGCGGCGCAAACCTTGCCAAAGGGTTGCGCGGGCTACAGCGTCGCGCCGCGGGCGAACTGCAGCAGGCCGAAGCACATGTGCGCCGTCGCCTCCAGCGGCTTGTCCACGTCGCCGCGCAGGCGGGCCATGAAGAAGGGGCGGTTCTGCCCGTCCGTCATCGTGGCGCGCTTGACGCCCAGGCCGAGCTGGATGGAGGCCTTGTCGTCCTCCTTGGCGAAGCGTTCGTCCGCCTCCTCGAAGCGGGGGCCGTTGTCGATGCGCTTGCCGGTCTCCACCTCGCGGGTGGCGGGCATCAGGTCGAGCGGTGTGAAGAAGCCGTCGCGGTCCGTGTCCTTCGCCTTCTTCGGCGCGCGGGCCAGCTCCTCCATGGCGGCGGGATCGAACATGACGCGCGCCAGGGCCGGTTCCTTCTCCCGCTTCTCCTTCCCGCCGTCGACGGTGACCTTCTCCTTGCCTTCGATGGTGATCTCGGCCAGCGGGCCGCCGCGCTGCGGCGGGCGCTGCGCGAAGTCGATCCCCTGTTCCTTCAGCAGGCTCGGCGGGGCGAGGGCGCCGAGCACCGTGTTGCGCAGGATGTAGTGCAGCGCCTCCTTGTTCAGGCGCACCTTGCCGGCCTTGGTCTTGTCGAGGCCCATGGTCTCGACGAAGAAGGTCTTCACCGCCTCCATGAAGACCTCTTCGGCCTTCTTCTCGGCCTCGGTCTTCTCGACCGGGGCGGCGGTGCCGGTTGCCGACAGCAGCGTCTTCAACGCCTGCGCCTGCGGCGACAGGACGACCGTGTCGGCGGCGGAGGTTGCGGCCGGCACCGCCGGCCTGGCGTCGGCGGACGGCTTGGCGACAGCGTAGGGTGTGGAGCGCGTGGCGGCGCCCGCGGCGATCTCGATGCCCATGCGTGCCGACCTCCGTTTTGGAGTGCAGCGTCCGGTGCGCGAACCGGGAAACGGGGAAGGATCAGACCGTGATGTCGACGCGGCCGGGCGCGGCGGCCGGCGCCGGGGCCGGCGGGTTGGCGGCGATCTGCTGGGCGCCCTGCAGCGCGGCGGAGACGACCTGGGCCTGGCTGGCCGCGACCTGCTGGGCCACCTGCATGCCGATCACGGCCATGCCGGAGACGTAGTTGCCGCTGACGTCCATTTTGGACTCCATAACACTCAAGGTAGAACCAGATTACCCATTATGCGCCGGATCGATCGGGAAGTCCAACGGAGTCCGGCGTCTCGAACGCGGCCACCACCGGGGCGTGGTCGCTGTCCAGCGCGGTCTCCGGGTCGCCGCCGAGCTGCTCGTTGTGCACCTCGACCGCCCGGAACCAGCCGAGCAGCGCGCGCGACACCAGCAGGTGGTCGAGCATCGACGCCTGCCCCTCGTACAGCACGGTGAAGCGCTTCTCCTCCGGCACCGCCAGCTCCAGCGGCACCAGCGCGCGCGCAGCCAGCGGGGCGTTGCCGGTGTCGCCCAGGTCGCCGCTGATGATGCGCACCGGCGTCTGCCGGTCCTCGGCGTTGTAGTCGCCGGCCACCACCAGCAGCGCCTGCGGGTCGGCGTCGAACACCCGCTCCACCGCCAGCCGCGTCTCCAGCGCCTGCCCGGCGCGCTTGATGGCGGCGAGGAAGAAACCCTCGGCCCAGCCGCCGACGCTCGACCAGGACAGCGCCGCCTTCTTCTGCCCCGGCACCGGGGCGGCCAGGGGCGCCCTCAGGTGCAGGTCGAAGACGTGCAGGTCCCGTCCGCCGGGCAGCGCGATCCGGGCGTGCAGCACCGGACGGTCCCAGCACACCGGCTCCTCGCCCGCCGCCGGCGGGTTTGCGGTGACCATGCGCACGGCCGGCGGCGGCACGAGGTCGTGCTTGAGCAGGCGCGACTCGGCGACCGGCCAGCGGCTGGCGACCACCAGGTTGTGGCGGTCGGCGAGGTGATCCGTGCCGGTGGCCAGGTGGAAGCCGGCGTAGCCCGTGCCCTCCAGCAGCGCCCGCAGAGCGCGCAGCGTGCGCGGCGCGTTCTTGGTGGAGCGCTGGGCGTTGACCTCCTGCAGGCACAGGATGTCGGCGTTCAGGCGGTCCAGGCGTTGGCGCAGCACCCCGATACGCTGGGCGAAGTGCGGGGCGTCCTCGTCGTCGAGGCTTTCCAGGTTGAACGTGGCGATTCGCAGAAGCATGGCGGTCAGAACAGCTCCACCCCGCCGTCGATCTCGCTGGAGCGCAGATGCTCCATGAACGAGGCCTCGCTGCGCAGCACGTCGCGCGCCTGGTCGTCGCCGATCAGCCGGCGCTGCGTGCGGCCGCTGGCCGGGTAGAAGCGCACCGCCCGCGCCGCGCCGCCGCCGACGTCCCAGCTCATGGTCGGGATGCCTTCGGTGGCCAGGTAGTCCATGACGAACTCGACGTTGCGCTGGCCGATGCCGCTCTTCATCGCGTTGACGCTGGCGCCGCCGAACACCTTGGCGCGCAGCCGGTCGCGCCGGCCGGTGACGGACAGCATGCGGTTGATCAGCTGCTCCATCGCCGCGCTGCCGTAGCGCGAGGACACCGACAGCCTGTCGGTGCCGGAGTCCGGCAGCAGGAAGTGGTTCATGCCGCCGATGCACGCGACGGGATCGAACACGCAGGCGGCGACGCAGGAGCCCAGCGTGGTGGTGATGATCACCTCCGGGTCGTCGGAGACGACGCAGCCGCCGACCACGATGTTGATGACCTCCGCCCCCAGCCGCTGGTCGTGGTAGCGGTTGGCCGCCCCCTGCACGCTCTCGTGCCGCGCGCGCAGCGCGCGCTGCGTCATGGGCTTGTGGGGCGGGCGGGATCCGGAAAGCGGCATGGCGGTCCTGCGCGGGGCCTGGGGTGCGGTGCAGTGTAGGACAGCCGCAGGGTGAATGCCATGGGCGCGTGCCGCCGGCCGCGTCAGGCCTCGGCGAACCGGCCGAGGCGCACGCCCTTGCCGGCCAGCAGGGCGGCGAAGGCGTCGCCCTTCAGGTACTCGTGTTCCACGGCGCGCTGGTCGACCAGCGGGTCGGCGGCGCGCAGCGCCTCGTCGGGGATGCCGGGGTGCACCATGACCAGCGCGCGCTCCGCCGGGGGCTCCAGGAAACGCGCCATCAGGTCGCCGAACGGCACCCGGCCGGAGAAGTCGTAGACGCCGCGGAAGCTGCGGTTGGCCGGGATCCCCGCCGCCCGCACCCGCGCCGCCAGCGGCCCGCCCAGCTCGGCGATCAGCAGCGTCTTCGCCACCGCCACGCCGCGCCGCAGGACGGCGAGCCGCGGCTCGCGGCACAGCCGCACGTAGGCGCCGGGCAGCCGCGCCAGCGCCGCCAGCACCGCGTCGCGCACCACCGGCAGCTGGTGCACGTGCTGGTGCCCGTCGATGTAGGCGGGCGGCGCGCCGAAGGCGTCGGCGAAGGCGGCGACCTGCCGGTCGACCTCGGCGCCGACCTCGCGCGCGTCGAGGCCGCCGGTGTAGGCGAGACGCATCAGCGCGCCCAGCGGCGGCAACCGGCC
This sequence comes from Azospirillum sp., assembly GCF_050789165.1. Lineage (NCBI taxonomy): Bacteria > Pseudomonadati > Pseudomonadota > Alphaproteobacteria > Rhodospirillales > Azospirillaceae > Azospirillum > Azospirillum sp. The sequence continues at coordinate 27,980 of NZ_JBOZRT010000101.1, read as the reverse complement.
CTGCGGCGCCAGCGTCGGCATGGGCCCGAGCGGCGCCTGGTCGGTCAGCGTCAGGTGCAGGCCGACGTCGGCGCGGCTGGCCAGCGGCTTGAGCTTGGGCGCCTCCTCCGGCCAGAAGCGGCAGACCGTCATGCAGGAGGTGGCGGTGAGCCGCCCGCGCCCGATCAGGTCGCGGATGGCGGTGCCGACGCCGGGCGACAGGCCGTAATCGTCGGCGCAGAGGATGACGGTGTGGGGCATGCGGGCCGTGGGGTGGGGGCGGCTGGGGGTGTTCCTGCGCTGGGCCCCCACCCTACATCTCACCCGATGGCCCGCGCCAGATCGTCGAGGTGGCCGAGCACCACGCCCGACAGCCGCTCGACCTCGTCGATGTCGCGCAGCGCCCCGTCGAGGTCGCCGCGGCCCAGCTTGGCCAGCGCCTCCTTGCCAAGGCGGTGGAAGGCCTCGTGCGGGGCTTCCAGCGCGCGGAAGGGGGCGGTGTTGCGGATGCGCTCGTCGGTCACGCCGTCGTACCACTTGCCCAGCCGGCAGCCGTGGTGGTCGGCGACCTGTCCCGCCTCCAGCTTCGTGCGGCCGAGCAGCGCCTCGTAGATCCGCTTCTTGAAGCGGATGTGGTCGGCCTTGGCGATCTGCACGACCTTGCCGCGCACGTCGCGCGCCACCAGCGTCTCCAGCGCCGAGGCGATGGCGTCGTCGGCGGCGTTCATGTTCCGCAGCAGCAGCTCGATCTGGTCGGCCGTGTGGCCGGTCATGTCGGCGATGACGCGGGTGCCCTGCGCCACCTCCTGCGAGGCCGACTGCTGCTGCGTCAGGATGGCGGCGATGTCGCCCATCTGCCGGGCGATGCCGTCGATCTGCCGGCCGGCCTCGCGGATGTGGCCGCCGGCGTCGACGATCACCGCGTGCCCCTCGCGCACCGCGTCCGAGCTCTGCTGCATCGAGGCGGTCATCGCCTGCATCTCGGTGCGGATCTCGTCGATGCGGCGGCGGATGTCCTCGGTGGCGCGGGCGGTCTGGTTGGCGAGGTTCTTCACCTCCGTGGCCACCACCGCGAAGCCCTTGCCCGCCTCCCCGGCGCGGGCCGCCTCGATGGTCGCGTTCAGCGCCAGCAGGTTGGTCTGCTTGGCGATCGCCTCGATCTCCTTGACGATGTCGCCGATGCTGACCGAGGCCGTGGAGAGCGTCTCCACCTTGTCCATGGCGCCCTGCACGCGCTCGGCGATGCGGTCGATGGAGGCCACCGCGCGCTCCGACGCCGCCAGCCCCGCACCGGCGGCCTCGCGTACCTGCATCGCCTCCTGCGAGGCGTTGCCGCTGACGCGCGCGATCTCGGACACCGAGGTCACCATCTGCTGCGCGGCGGCGGCGATGCCGTGCGTCTGCTCGCTGATCCGGCGGGCGTCGTGCGACATCTTGGACACCGCCACCAGCGCGCTGCCGCACTTCACCGACACGTCGACCATGCCGCGCAGTTCGTCCATGGTCTGGCGCTCCAGCGATTCCGCCAGCGCGACCAGTGCCCCGGCCAGCTCGCCGGCCCCGGCGCCGAGCCCGGTGTACCTGCCTTCGGCCAGCGCGCGCACGGTGGCGACCAGCGCGGCGGCGTCGATGGAGGGGGCGGAGGGAGCGGCGACCGGGGGAGCGGCGTGGCTGTTGCGTGCAAACGAACCGAACATGGGAGCGTTCCGTTCAAGGGGTTGGGAAATACCGTAAGGGCATATAACTAAATTAATATGAAATTTTAGCGATGTCGATTGCTTTTTGTTTTTAATCGAATTGTTGAATTTCCGGATGGTTGTTCACCGCCCGCTGGCGCGCCATCCTTGTTGGGCAGCGGTTGTGGAGGAGCGGATGGACTGGGACAGCCTGTGGGTCAACGGACACGCCGCCACCATGAGTCCGGCTGGGGGGACGGCCGGCGTGATTCGCGACGCCGCGGTGGCGGTGGCGGACGGGCGCATCGCCTGGATCGGCCCGCGCGCCGAGCTGCCCCCCGGCGCGGCGGGCGAGGAGCACGACCTGGGCGGACGCTGGCTGACGCCGGGGCTGATCGACGCGCACACGCACCTGGTGTTCGGCGGCGACCGCGCCGCCGAGTTCGAGATGCGGCTGGAGGGTGCCTCGTACGAGGAGATCGCGCGCGCCGGTGGCGGCATCGTCTCCACCGTCACGGCGACCCGCGCCGCCGACGCCGGCACGCTGGCGGAGCTGGCCGCCCCGCGGCTGGAGCGGCTGCTGGCCGAGGGCGTGACGGTGGTGGAGGTGAAGTCCGGCTACGGCCTCGACCTCGCCTCGGAGCGGGCGATGCTGCGCGCCGCCCGGCTGCTGGGCGAGCGGTATCCGGTGACGGTGCGCACCACCTGTCTCGCCGCGCACGCCCTGCCGCCGGAGTTCGCCGGCCGCGCCGACGCCTACATCGACCTTGTGTGCGACGGGATCCTGCCGGCGCTGGCCGCCGAGGGGCTGGTGGACGCGGTGGACGCGTTCTGCGAGCGCATCGCCTTCTCGCCGGAGCAGACGGCGCGCGTGTTCGGCACGGCGCGGCGGCTCGGCCTGCCGGTGAAGCTGCACGCCGACCAGCTGTCCGACGGCGGCGGGGCGGCCCTGGCGGCGCGCTGCGGCGCGCTGTCCGCCGACCACCTGGAGCACACGTCGGAGGAGGGCGTGCGCGCCATGGCGGCGGCGGGCACGGTGGCGATGCTGCTGCCCGGCGCCTTCTACCTGCTGCGCGAGACGAAGCTGCCGCCGGTGGAGCTGTTCCGCCGGCACGGCGTGCCGATGGCGGTGGCGACCGACTGCAACCCGGGCACCTCGCCGGCGGTGTCGCTGCTGCTGATGTTGAACATGGCCTGCACGCTGTTCCGCCTGACCCCCGCCGAGGCGCTGGCCGGCGTCACCCGCCACGCGGCGCGGGCCCTGGGGTTGCAGGCGACGCACGGCGCGCTGGAGGTCGGCAAGGCGGCGGACTTCGCCGCCTGGGACATCGGGCGGCCGGCGGAGCTGTGTTACTGGCTGGGGCTGAACCCGTGTGCGCTTGTGGTCCGGGCGGGGCGTGTGGTGCGGGGCGGGTGAGTGGGGTATCGTTTGCGAAAGACCGAAAGGGAGTGAGACCACCATGACCGACGCCGCCAACCGCCGGGTCATCCGGGCGCCGCGCGGGACCGCGCTGTCCGCCAAGTCGTGGCTGACCGAGGCGCCGCTGCGCATGCTGATGAACAACCTCGACCCGGACGTGGCGGAGAACCCGGACGAGCTGGTGGTTTACGGCGGCATCGGCCGTGCCGCGCGCAACTGGGACTGCTTCGACGCCATCGTCAACGCGTTGAAGACCCTGGAGGACGACGAGACCCTCCTGGTGCAGTCCGGCAAGCCGGTCGGCGTCTTCCGCACCCACGCCGACGCGCCGCGCGTGCTGATCGCCAACTCCAACCTCGTGCCGGCCTGGGCGACGTGGGAGCATTTCCGCGAACTCGACGCCAAGGGGCTGATGATGTACGGCCAGATGACGGCCGGCTCGTGGATCTACATCGGCTCCCAGGGCATCGTGCAGGGCACCTACGAGACCTTCGCCGAGGTCGGGCGCCAGCACTACGGCGGCGACCTGACCGGCAAATGGATCCTCACCGGCGGGCTGGGGGGCATGGGCGGGGCGCAGCCGCTGGCCGCCACCATGGCTGGCGCCTCGCTGCTCGGCGTCGAGTGCTCGGCGCAGCGCATCGAGCGGCGGCTGGAGACCCGCTACCTCGACCGCAAGGCCGCCACCCTCGACGAGGCCATGGCTATCCTGTGGGAGGCGCAGGCGAAGGGCCAGGCGGTCTCCGTCGGCCTGCTGGGCAACGCCGCCGAGGTGTTTCCGGAGCTGGCGAGGCGCGCGGCGGCCGACCCGCGCTGGCGCCCGCACGCGGTGACCGACCAGACCAGCGCGCACGACCCGCTGAACGGCTACCTGCCCGCCGGCTGGACGCTGGAGGAGCACGAGGCGAAGCGCCGCACCGACCCCGACGGGGTGGTCCGGGCGGCCAAGGAGTCCATGGCGGTGCACGTGCGCGCCATGCTGGACTTCCACCGCATGGGCGTGCCGACGCTCGACTACGGCAACAACATCCGGCAGATGGCGAAGGACATGGGCGTCGAGGACGCCTTCGCCTTCCCCGGCTTCGTGCCGGCCTACATCCGGCCGCTGTTCTGCCGCGGCGTCGGGCCGTTCCGCTGGGCCGCGCTGTCCGGCGACCCGGACGACATCCGCCGCACCGACGCCCGGGTGAAGGAACTGATCCCCGACGACCCGCACCTGCACCGCTGGCTCGACATGGCCGGCGAGCGCATCGCCTTCCAGGGCCTGCCGGCGCGCATCTGCTGGGTCGGCCTGGGCGACCGGGCGCGGCTCGGGCTGGCGTTCAACGAGATGGTGGCGAAGGGCGAGCTGAAGGCGCCCATCGTCATCGGCCGCGACCACCTGGATTCGGGCTCGGTCGCCAGCCCCAACCGCGAGACCGAGGGGATGATGGACGGCTCCGACGCGGTGTCGGACTGGCCGCTGCTGAACGCGCTGTTGAATTGCGCCTCGGGGGCGACCTGGGTGTCGCTGCACCACGGCGGCGGGGTGGGCATGGGCTATTCGCAGCACGCCGGCATGGTGATCGTCGCCGACGGCACCGATGCGGCGGCGAAGCGGCTGGAGCGCGTGCTGACCAACGATCCCGCCACCGGCGTCATGCGCCACGCCGACGCCGGCTACGACATCGCCAAGCGGTGCGCGAAGGAGCAGGGGCTCAAGCTGCCGATGCTCGGCTGACCGGGCGGGGGGAGGCGGGGAGGGTGGCGAGCAGCACGCCGGGGAAGATCAGCGCCACCCCGGCGAGGTGGAACAGCTCCAGCCCCTCCCCCAGCAGCGCCCAGGCGAGCAGCGCCACCCACACCGGCGAGACGTACAGCGCCGTCCCGGCCCGCGCCGGGCCCAGCAGCGCGATGGTCTTCTGGTACGCCAGGAACGCCAGCACCGAGGCCACCAGCGCCACCCCGAGGATGCGCACCGCGGTCTCCCAGGTCGGCACCACCGGATGGCCGCCCAGCGTCTCCCACGCGTAGAAGGGGGCGAGCACCAGCACGCCGGACAGGGCGTTGGCGGCGAACTGCGTCACCACCGGCAGCGGCGTGCCGCCGCTGCGGCGCAGCAGCACCGTGTACACCGCCCAGGCGACGGCGCCGGCCAGCACCAGCAGGTCGCCCCGGTTGAAGGCGAAGCCCAGCAGCGCCGCCAGTTCGCCGCGCGTCAGGATGGCCAGCACGCCGGCCAGCGCCAGCGCGATGCCGACGATTTGCCGCGGCGTCACCGCCTCCTTCAGCGCGACCGCCGAGATGGCGAGGATGAACACCGGGCTGGTGGCGTAGATCAGCCCGGCGTTGGTCGCCGTGGTGTGCTGCAGCCCCATGTAGACGACGGCGCCGCACACGCCCATGCCGAGCGCGCCCAGCGCCAGGAATCGCCGCCACCCCGCCAGCAGCGCGCGGCGGTGCCGCACCAGCCCGCGCCACGCGAAGGGCAGCACGATCAGGAACGCCACCAGCCAGCGCCAGAACGCCAGCCCGACGGGCGGCACCACCTGCGCGGCGGCGCGCCCGATCACGGCGTTGGAGGCCATGAACGCCGAGCCGAGAACGAACAGGGTGTAGGCGTACAGGGCGGTGCGTCGGGACGCTTCGGGCATGGCGGAACCGGGTGCGTGGGGGCGGGGAGTTAAAGCCCCTCCCCCTCGAGGGGGGAGGGGCTTTAACGATCAATCGGCACGCCTTCTAGCACACCGGGACGTGCATAGGTTGGGATGAGCGCAGCGACGCCCGGCGCGGTCCGGTATGGCCGCCATGTCGGGCTTCGCCGCCCGCTCAACCCGGCCTGCGCCTCCCGTTTCTCTGACCTTTGGAAAACCCCCCACTCACGAGTTGACACCTTCGATGTGTCAACGCCTAATGATTTGATAATCCATACGCCGCGCCTCTGCCGCACGGCCTCGCAAACCGGGTTACGGGAGACACTTGCCATGAAGCGCATCCTGCTGGGTGCCGGTCTCTGCATGACCGCCGCGCTCGCCCTCGCCGCGCCGGCGCATGCCGCCAAGACGCTCGTCTACTGCTCGGAAGGCAGTCCGGAGAATTTCAACCCGCAGCTGAACACCACCAGCACCAGCATGGACGTGGCGATTCCCGTCTACAACCGTCTGGTCCAGTTCGAGCACGGCGGCACCAAGGTCGTTCCGGCGCTCGCCGAGTCGTGGACGGTCTCGCCGGACGGCCTCGTCTACACCTTCAAGCTGCGCCAGGGCGTGAAGTGGCACTCCACGAACGACTTCAAGCCGACGCGCGACTTCAACGCCGACGACGTGCTGTTCTCGTTCGAGCGCCAGTGGAAGACCGACCACCCGTATCATAAGGTCTCCGGCGGCGCGTACGACTACTTCAAGGACATGGGCTTCCCCGACCTGCTGAAGTCGATCGAGAAGGTGGACGACCACACGGTCAAGTTCACCCTCAACAAGGTCGAGGCGCCGTTCATCGCCAACCTCGCCATGGTCTTCGCCTCCATCCAGTCGGCCGAGTACGGCGATTCGCTGCTGAAGAAGAAGACGCCGGAGAAGATCGACCAGGTGCCGGTCGGCACCGGGCCGTTCCAGTTCGTCGCCTACCAGAAGGACGCGGTGATCCGCTACAAGGCGTTCGACCAGTACTGGGGCGGCAAGGCCACGCTCGACAACCTGGTGTTCGCCATCACGCCGGACGCCGCCGTGCGCTACGCCAAGCTGAAGGCGGGCGAGTGCCACGTGGTGCCGTTCCCCAACCCGGCCGACATCGACACGATGAAGAAGGACACCTCCATCAACCTGATGGAGAAGGAGGGGCTGAACGTCGGCTACCTCGCCTTCAACGTCACCAAGAAGCCGTTCGACGACGTCCGCGTCCGCCGCGCGCTGAACATGGCCATCGACAAGAAGGCCATCGTCGACGCGGTCTACCAGGGCGCCGGCACCCCGGCGAAGAACCCGATCCCGCCGACCATGTGGTCGTACAACAACTCGGTCGAGGACTACCCCTTCGATCCGGAGAAGGCCAAGAAGCTGCTGGCCGACGCCGGCTACCCGAACGGCTTCGAGACCGACCTGTGGGCGATGCCGGTGCAGCGCCCCTACAACCCGAACGCCAAGCGCATGGCCGAGATGATGCAGGCCGACCTCGCCAAGCTCGGCATCAAGGCCAGCATCAAGCAGTACGAGTGGGGCGAGTACCGCAAGCGCCTGCAGGCCGGCGAGCACCAGATGGGCATGATGGGCTGGACCGGCGACAACGGCGATCCGGACAACTTCCTGAACGTGCTGCTGGGCTGCGACGCGGCGCGAGTCGGCGGCTCGAACCTCTCCAAGTGGTGCTACAAGGAGTTCGAGGACCTCGTGCAGGAGGCCAAGCGCACCACCGACGTCGGCGCCCGCACCAAGCTGTACGAACAGGCGCAGGTCATCTTCAAGGAGCAGGCGCCGTGGTTCCCGGTGGCCCACTCCATCGTCTTCATGGCGCTGAACAAGAACGTCACCGGGTACAAGATGGACCCGTTTGGCCATCACCACTTCTACCCGGACGTCGATCTGAAGCAGTGAGGACGCGTTTTTTGCTTCGCGGACGGCCCCTCCCGCGCAACGGGAGAGGCCGTCGGAAGGGGTAGAACGCAAGGTAATTTTGTTGCTGGACTTTCGCCACACAGGGGCGTAAGTCCCCGCAACCGGCAAGGGGGCTTTGGCCCCCTTGTCGCATTTCCAACCCTGGTTTCCGGCCATGCTGCGCTTCATCCTGACGCGGGCGAGTCTGGTCATCCCGACCTTTCTCGGCGTGACGTTCCTGAGTTTCCTGCTGATCCGGCTGGTGCCCGGCGACCCCATCGAGGTGCGCGTCGGCGAGCGCGGCATCCCGCCCGAGCGGCTCGCCCAGCTGCGCCACGAGATGGGCCTGGACCAGCCGATGTGGAAGCAGTTCGCCGACTACATCGGCAACGTGCTGTCGGGCGACCTCGGCACCTCCATCGTCACGCAGAATCCCGTGCTGGACGAGTTCTTCACGCTGTTCCCGGCGACCGTGGAGCTGGGGCTGGCGGCCATCGTCTTCGCCGTTCTGGTCGGCCTGCCGGCCGGCATCATCGCGGCGGTGAAGCGCGGCTCGTGGTTCGACCACGGGGTGATGGGGCTGAGCCTGACCGGCTATTCCATGCCGATCTTCTGGTGGGGCCTGCTGCTGATCCTGTTCTTCTCGGTGCAGCTCGGCCTGACGCCGGTGTCGGGCCGGCTGGACCTGCTTTACTACGTCGAGCCGGTGACCGGCTTCATGCTGGTCGACACCTGGATCTCCGGCGAGAAGGGCGCCTTCGTCTCGGCGCTGCGGCATCTGGTGCTGCCCGCCATCGTGCTGGGCACCATCCCGCTGGCGGTGATCGCGCGCATGACGCGCTCGGCCATGCTGGAGGTGCTGGGCGAGGACTACATCCGCACCGGCCGCGCCAAGGGCCTGTCGGAGGGCCGCGTCATCGGCCTGCACGCGCTGCGCAACGCGCTGATTCCGGTGGTGACGGTCATCGGCCTGCAGGTCGGCACGCTGCTGGGCGGCGCCATCCTGACCGAGACGATCTTCTCCTGGCCCGGCGTCGGCAAGTGGCTGGTGGAATCGATCAACCGCCGCGACTACCCGGCGCTGCAGGGCGGCGTGCTGCTGATCGCGACCACGGTGATGACGGTGAACCTGCTGGTCGACCTGCTGTACGGCGTCCTCAATCCCCGCATCCGGCACGCGCGGTGATGATATGACGGCGATTCTTCATCGGCATTTTTATGGCCGTCATCCCCGCGAAGGCGGGGATCCATACGTTCCGCAGCCGTTCGCCTTGGAAGTTATGGATCCCCGCCTTCGCGGGGATGACGAAGAAGGAAGGGTTCGCCGGGACCGGAAGGCGGTGACGACATGACCATGGACGTGCAATCCAACGCGGTGATCGAGCCGATCACCACCTCCGCCCCGCCGCACCCGCTGGTGGAGTTCTGGTACCATTTCCGCCAGAACACCGGCGCCGTGATCGGCCTCGTCGTCATCGTGGCCCTGGTCTTCCTGGCGGTGTTCGCCGACTTCCTGATGCCGCACTCGCCGCTGGAGCAGTACCGCGACGCCATCCTGGTGCCGCCGGTCTGGCACGACGGCGGGTCGTGGACGCACGTGCTGGGCACCGACGACATCGGCCGCGACATGCTGTCCCGCCTGATGCACGGCGCGCGGCTGTCGCTGCTGATCGGCGCCATCGTGGTGACGCTGTCGCTGGCGGTCGGGCTGGCGCTCGGCATGGCGTCGGGCTTCTTCGGCGGCATGGTGGACATCACCATCATGCGCCTGATGGACATCGTGCTGGCGCTGCCCAGCCTGCTGCTCGCCATCGTCGTCGCGGCGATCCTCGGGCCGGGGCTGTTCAACGCCATGCTGTCGGTCTCGGTGGTGGTGGTGCCGCACTACGCCCGCCTGACCCGCGCCGCGGTGATGGCCGAGATGTCCAAGGACTACGTCATCGCCTCGCGCGTCGCCGGGGCCGGGCCGCTGCGCCTGATGCTGGTCAACGTGCTGCCGAACTGCATGGCGCCGCTGATCGTGCAGGCGACGCTGGGCTTCTCCACCGCCATCCTCGACGCCGCCGCGCTGGGCTTCCTGGGCCTCGGTGCGCAGCCGCCGACGCCGGAGTGGGGGACCATGCTGGCCTCGTCGCTCCAGTTCCTGCAGCGCGCCTCCTGGGTGGTGACGTGGCCCGGCGTGGCGATCCTCGTCACCGTGCTGGCCTTCAACCTCCTGGGCGACGGGCTGCGCGACGCCCTCGACCCCAAGCTGAAACGCTGATCCCATGCCGCTTCTCGACATCCAGAACCTGTCCGTCGAGTTCACGACGCGCGCCGGCACCTTCCGCGCGGTGGACGGCATCGACCTCGCCGTGGACGAGGGCGAGGTGGTCGGCATCGTCGGCGAGTCCGGCTCGGGCAAGTCGGTGACCTCGCTGGCGGTGATGGGGCTGATCCCGTCGCCCGGCCGCGTGGTGGCCGACCGCCTGAGCTTCGCCGGCCGCGACCTGCGCGCGCTCTCCGCCTCGCAGCGGCGGAAGATCACCGGCAAGGACGTCGCCATGGTCTTCCAGGAGCCGATGACCAGCCTCAACCCCTGCTTCACCGTGGGCTTCCAGATCATGGAGACGCTCAAGGTGCACGAGGGGCTGTCCGGCAAGGCGCTGAAGCGCCGCACCATCGAACTGCTGGAGCAGGTCGGCATCCCGGCGCCGGAGAGCCGACTGTCGGCCTTCCCGCACCAGCTCTCGGGCGGCATGAACCAGCGCGTGATGATCGCCATCGCGATCGCCTGCAACCCGCGCCTGCTGATCGCCGACGAGCCGACCACCGCGCTGGACGTCACCATCCAGAAGCAGATCATCGACCTGCTGGTGCAGCTCCAGAAGGACAGGGGGATGGCGCTGATCCTCATCACGCACGACATGGGCGTGGTGGCGGAGACGGCGCACCGCGTGATCGTCATGTACGCCGGCCAGAAGGTCGAGGAGCGGCGGGCGCACGACCTGTTCGAGCGGCCGCAGCACCCCTACACCGGCGCGCTGCTCGACGCGCTGCCGGAGCGGGCGCTGGGCAAGCGCCGGCTGCCGACCATCCCCGGCGTGGTGCCGGGCATCGGCGACCGGCCGCAGGGCTGCCTGTTCAACCCGCGCTGCCGGTTCGCCCGTCAGGACTGCCGCGACCTGCGCCCGCCGCTGTTCCCGGATCCGGAAGGGCAGGCGCGCTGCTATTACCCCTTGGGCGGCGACATGTGGGGGGCGCCGGAATGATCCACATCGACTCCAAGATCGAGACGACGCCGGCCGCCGAATCCGCGCCGGTGGTGCTCGAGGCGAACGACCTGCGCAAGCACTATTCGGTGAAGCGCGGCATGTTCAAGGGCCACGCCACCGTGCGGGCGCTGGACGGCGTGTCGTTCCAGCTCCAGGCCGGCAAGACGCTGGCGGTGGTCGGCGAGTCCGGCTGCGGCAAGTCGACGCTGGCCCGCTCGGTCACCATGATCGAGCCGCCGACCTCCGGCCACCTGCTGTACGACGGCCGCGACGTGGTCGGCCGCTCGGCGGCCGAGCTGAAGGAGCTGCGGCGCACCGTGCAGATGGTGTTCCAGAACCCCTACGGCTCGCTGAACCCGCGCAAGACCGTGGGCGCCATCCTGGCCGAGCCGCTGGTGGTCAACACCGACCTGCCCAAGGCGGAGCGCCGCCAGCGGGCGCTGGCGATGATGGCGAAGGTCGGCCTGCGCGCCGACCAGATCGACCGCTACCCGCACATGTTCTCGGGCGGTCAGCGCCAGCGCATCGCCATCGCCCGCGCGCTGATGCTGAACCCGCGCGTCGTGGTGGCGGACGAGCCGGTCTCCGCGCTCGACGTGTCGATCCAGGCGCAGGTGCTCAACCTGATGATGGATCTGCAGGAGGAGCTGAAGCTCGCCTACCTGTTCATCAGCCACGACCTCAGCGTGGTGCGGCACATCGCCGACGAGGTGATGGTGATGTACCTCGGCCGCCCGGTCGAGCACGGGTCGAAGGACGTGCTGTTCAGCCGCCCGCGCCACCCCTACACCCGCATCCTGCTGGCCGCGACGCCGCGCGTGAACCCGGAGCTGCGCGCCGAGCGCGTGGTGCCGAAGGGCGAGCTGCCGTCGCCGCTCAACCCGCCGCCCGGCTGCCCCTTCCACCGCCGCTGCCCGCACGCGCGGGAGAACTGCGCGGTGGACGTGCCGGCGCTGCGCGAGGTGGACCAGCGGCTGGTGGCGTGCCACTACGCCGAGGAGATGGCGTAGCGGCTTTGCCCCCTCCCTAGCCCTCCCCCTCTTCGAGGTGGAGGGAACTCCGCCGCATCGTCGGCAGCCCCCTCCACCGCGTCAGCGGGGGGAGGGATGGGGAGGGGGCAATCCGCCTCCAACTCCCACACGCTTGACCGCATCCTCCCCCGGGCGCAAAAACGATAGGGGGAGGACGAGGCGCATGCAGGGCTGGTGGGAGCGCGTCTGGGTCGGGGGCAGGCCGTGGTGGATTCTCGCGGTGGTCCAGTTCGGCAACCTGATGCCCAGCATGGACGGCTCGATGGTCGCCATCGCGTTGCCGTCCATGGCCGTGGGCACCGGCATCCCGCTGTCCACCCTGCAATGGGTCGCCACCATCTACTATCTGGTCAGCGCCGTCGTCGTGCTGATCGCCGGACGGCTGGGCGACCTGCTGGGGCGCTCGCGCGTCTTCACGTTCGGCTTCGTGCTGTTCACCGCCGCCTCGCTCGGCTCGGCGACCGTTCCGGGGCTGCCGGGGCTGCTGGCCTGCCGGGTGCTGCAGGCGGTCGGCGGCGCCTGTCTGGTCGCCAACGGCAACGCCATCATCACCAGCACCTTCACCGACGGGCGGCGCGGCTTCGCGCTGGGGCTGAACTCCACCATCCTGGCCGGCGGCGTGGCGCTGGGCTTCCTGGTCGGCGGGCTGCTGACCGACGGGTTCGGCTGGCGCTCGGTGTTCCTGGTCAACCTGCCGGTCGGCGCGGTCGCCGTCGCGCTGGCGCTGAGGGTGCTGCCGGCGCGCAACGGGCCGGCCAAGGCGTTCCGCTTCGACTGGGTCGGCTCGGCGCTGCTGGCGCTCGCCGTGTGCGGGCTGCTGGTCGGGCTGCAACGGCTGGGCGCGCAGCGGGCGGCGACGGCGGAGGTGCTGGGGCTGCTCGGCGGCGGGGCGGCGGCGCTGCTGGCGCTGCTGGCGGTCGAGCGGCGGACCGAGACGCCGCTGTTGCCGCTCGCCGTGTTCGGGCACCGCAACGTGGCGGTCGGGCTGGCGGCCATCGCGCTGTTCTGCTCGCTGCTGGCGGCCAGCGGCATCCTGCTGCCGCTCTACCTGCAGGGCGTGCTCGGGGTGGGCGCGGCGCAGGCGGGGCTGGCGCTGGCGCCGTACTCGCTCACCATGTGCATCCTCGCGCCGTTCTCCGGCATCCTGGCCGAGAAGTTCAACGCCGCCTGGATGATGGCCGGCGGGGCGGTGCTGGCGATGGCGGTGTCCATCGGCTACGTCTTCCTCGGCGTCTCGGCGCCGCTGGCGGCGGTGGCGCTGGGCCAGCTGCTGATCGGGCTGGCCGCTGGGGTGTTCTTCGCACCGAACCGCGTGCTGCTGTTCGCCGGGCTGCCCGACGGTCTCCTGGGCGTGGTGTCGGGGTTGATGCAGCTGACCCGGCAGCTCACCTACGCCGCGGCCATCGCGCTGTCGACGCTGGCCGTCGCCGTGGCGGTCGAGCCGCACGGCCGGCTGTCCGACCTGTCCGTCGGCACCGTTCCGCCCGCCGCCCGGGTGGCGATGACGGAGGCCATGGGCGCCGTCTACGTGGTGCTCGCCGGGCTGCTGGCGGGCGCCGCCGTCCTCTGCCTCTGGCACGCCCGCACGCGCCGCCGCGCCGCGGCACGACCGCTCACCCCCGTCCGGGAGACCTCGCCATGAGCGACGCGGCACACCTGCTGGTCAGCCTGACCGTCAGCACCGACCGCCGGATGATCCCGGCCGTCTGCGCCCTGGTGCGGGAGACCGCGCAGGCCGCCGGCTTCGATGCGCGGCAGGCGCAGCGGCTGGAACTGGCGGCGGAGGAGGCCGCCATCGTCGTCATCGAGCAGTCGTTCGAAGGGCGTGCCGACGGCACCTACGACCTGTCCATGTCCGGCGAGGGCGCGCGCTTCGTCATGACGGTGCACGACCTGGGCCTGCCCTTCGACTGGGCCCGCGCCCAGGCGGAGGAGAGCACCAGCCTGTCGATCCAGCTGCTGCGCTCGCTCACCGACGAGATCCGCTTCGTCAACCTGGGTAAGCAGGGCAAGCGGATCGAGTTCGTCGTCAACCGCTCGGAGATGGACCTGGAGGGGCCGGGGCTGCACCAGATCGCCGTGCCCGCCGGCGAGGTCCCCGCCGCCCCCGCCGACACGCCGCTGGAGATCCGCCCGCTGCGGCCGGAGGAGGACGGCGTGGCGCTGGCCCGCTGCATGTACACGGTGTACGGCTACAGCTACCACGAGGTGGTGTACTTCCCCGAGCGCCTGCGCGACCTGATCGAGAAGGGGCTGCTGGTCTCCGTGGTCGCGGTGACGCCGGACGGCACCGTGGCCGGGCACCAGGGCCTGAAGAAGACCGCGCCGGACGCCCGCGTCGCCAACGTCTCCATGGGCGCCGTCGATCCGCGCTTCCGCGGCCGCAAGCTGTTCGAGCGCCTGAAGGCGGAGACCTTCGGGCGGGTCAAGGCGCAGGGGCTGCTCGGCCTGTACGGCGAGGCGGTGACGATCCACCCCTACTCGCAGAAGGCCAACTTCGCGTCGGGCGGGCACGAGACCGGCATCCTGCTGGCCTACATCCCCGGCGACCGGTCCTTCAAGAAGATCGACGGGCAGGGCGGGGCGAGCGACCGCCAGACGGCGGTGCTGTTCTACATCGCGCTCAACCCGGCGCCGGTGCGCACGGTGTACCCGCCGGCCGCGCACCGCGCGATGATCGAGCGGATCTACGCCTGGGCCGGCGTCGGGCGCGCCTTCGCCGAGCCCGGCGCGGTGGAGCTTGCCGAGCGCTCCGAGGTCGATGTCGAGGTGCGGGCGTCCTACAACTGGGCGGTGCTCGGCGTCGTGCGGGCCGGGCGCGACCTGGTCGATCTGGTGCGCGTGCGGATGCGCGAGATGTGCCAGTCGCACCTGGATTGCGTCTACCTCGACCTGCCGCTGTCCGACCCGGCCACGGCGGTCCTGGTGCCGGAACTGGAGGAGCTGGGCTTCTCGTTCTGCGGGATCTATCCCGAGATGGTGGAGAGCGGCGACCTGCTGCGCCTGCAATACCTCAACAACATCGCCATCGATCCGGCAAGGATCGTCGTCGTGACCGACTTCGGGCGGGAGCTGCTGGGGTACGTGGTGGAAAGGGCGGGGGTGGCGGTGGCTGCGGTGTAACCCTCACCCCGACCCTCCCCCGCTGGGCGGGGGAGGATTGGGATTGGGGGCCCGGCGCGGCCACCTACGGCGCCATGAACACGCTCTTGTGCGTCCCGACCTCGCCGGTCTTCGTCTCGGTGACCGTGAACGCCACGTCCGTGGACCCGCTCTTCGCCTTGTCCTGCGGCAGCTTCACGAACACCCGGTAGGTCGCCACCGAATCCGGCCCGGCGTTCAGCGTCAGCGTCGTGCCGTGCCCGTCCATGCTGGCGGCCGACAGGTCGGGCGAGTCGATGCCCTGGAGCGCCAGGGTGTAGCTGCGCGGCTCGTGCGTCTTGTTCAGCACCTTGACGGTGTAGGCGTTCTGCACCGAGCCGTCGGACAGGGCGACGAACAGCGGCGCACGGTCGCGCAGCACGTTGATGTCCACGGTCGCCCGCATCATCAGGCTGGCGAACATGGCGCTGGCCACCGTCAGCAGGATCAGGCCGTAGACGATGGTGCGCGGGCGGACGACGCGCGGCTTGACGATCTGGCCCTGCGCCTTGGCCACCTGGTCGTTCTGGGTGTCGAACAGGATCAGGTCGCGCGGGCGGCCGATCTGCGTCATCACCTCGTTGCAGGCGTCCACGCACAGGCCGCAGCCGATGCAGGAGATCTGCTGCCCCTTGCGGATGTCGGTGCCGGTCGGGCAGACGTGGACGCACAGCTTGCAGTCGATGCAGTCGCCGTAGCCCTCGGCCTCGCGCTCGTCCCAGCTCTGCGACTTGCGGAGCGGGCGGCGGCCCTCGCCACGCCAGTCCTGGTAGGTGACGATGTAGGTGTCCTCGTCCACCATGGCCGACTGGAAGCTGCGCCACGGGCAGACGTAGATGCACACCTGCTCGCGCGCCCAGCCGGCGAAGAAGTAGCAGGTGGCGCTGAACAGCGCCGCAAAGCCCAGCACGGTGAGGGACGCCTGCCCGGCGAGCAGGTCATGCATCAGCGTCGGCGCGTCGTTGAAGTAAAACACCCACGCCCCGCCGGTGGCGACGCCGATCAGCATCCAGGCCACGTGCTTGGCGGTCTTGCGCAGCGCCTTCTTCAGCGTCATCGGCGCCTTGTCGAGGCGGATGCGCTCGGTCCGGCTGCCTTCGATCTTCGTCTCGACCCAGATGAACAGGTCGCTCCACACCGTCTGCCAGCAGGCGTAGCCGCACCAGATGCGGCCGAACAGCGTGGTGGCGGCGAACAGCCCGATGGCGGCGAGGATCAGCAGGCCGGTCAGGTAGTAGACCTCCTGCGGCCAGATCTCGATGAAGAAGAAGTACAGGCGCCGGCCGGGCATATCGACCAGCACCGCCTGGTCGGGGATGCCGGGGCCGCGGTCCCAGCGGATCCACGGCGTGAGATAGTAGATCGCCAGCAGGACGATCACCGCCGCCCACTTCAGCCGGCGGAAGGTGCCCTGCACCGGGGCGGGATAGACCTTGGGGCGGTTGATGAACCAGTGCCGGCCGGGCTCGTCCGCGGCGGACTGGCTGGAGGCGGCGTGCGTGCTCAGGGACATGGGATCCTCGTGCCGGAGGCTCGGCTTTCGGCCCGTTCTAGGTTTCCCTAATGTACGCCGTCTGTGACCAAGTCACATTGAGCTATCGCAATGGCGGATCAGGACTATTTGCCGCGGAGCTGGTCCAGCCCGTCGCGGTAGGCGGCGTCGAACAGCGCCTCCAGGTCGGCGTTGGTGCCGCGCAGGCCCTCCACCACGCGGGCGGCCCATTCGAAGTATTCGATCTTGCGCTCCAGCGTCCAGGCGTTGGGGGGGCTGGTCTGCATGGAACGCAGGTTGCTGATCTTGTCGGCCAGCTTCACCAGCTTGGCGCGGTGCGAGGCGTGCGGGGCCGAGTCCACCTGCCGCTGCTTGCGCTCGTCCTTGGTCAGGCGCTTGTCGTCGGTGACCTCGGCGACGATGGAAGCGATCTCGGCGCCGAAATGCTCCTCCAGCTCCTCGCGGGTGGCGTCGGTGTCCTCCAGCGTGTCGTGCAGCACGGCGACGACGACCGCATGCGGGTCGTGGCCATTGGTCGCCTCGGCGACGAGGCGCCCCACTTCGATCAGGTGGTTGACGTAGGGCTCGCCGCGCACACCCTTGCGGCGGTGGTCGGTGTGCTTGGCGGCGGCGAAGTCGAGGGCGACGGCGAACTGGACGAGTGGGTTCATGCGCTGTTTTCCTGAGAACGCGCTATAATGCCGCCCCCGCGGGGAGAACGCCATTGTTCACGAACTTCTTTTTCGAGCTGCGCCAAGCCGGCGTGCCGGTGTCGCTGAAGGAATACCTGACGCTGATGGAGGCCATGAAGCGTGGGCTGGCCGAGCACAGCGTGGAGGACTTCTACTACCTCAGCCGCTCCTGCCTGGTGAAGGACGAGCGCAACCTCGACCGCTTCGACCGGGTGTTCGGCCACGTCTTCAAGGGCATCGGCGAGCCGCCGCCCGAGGGCGAGGAGGTGCCGGTCGCCGACCTGCCCGAGGAATGGCTGCGCAAGCTGGCCGAGCGCTTCCTGACCGACGAGGAGAAGGAGCAGGTCAAGGCGCTGGGTGGCTGGCAGAAGTTGATGGAGACGCTGGCGCAGCGTCTGGCCGAGCAGAAGGGGCGGCACCAGGGCGGCTCGAAGTGGATCGGCACCGCCGGCACCTCGCCCTTCGGCGCCTACGGCTACAACCCGGAAGGGGTGCGCATCGGCCAGAAGGAGTCCCGCCACCGCCGCGCGGTGAAGGTGTGGGACAAGCGCGAGTTCAGGAACCTCGACGATTCGGTGGAACTGGGCACGCGCAACATCAAGGTGGCGCTGCGGCGGCTCCGCAAGTTCGCCCGCACCGGGGCGGCCAGCGAGCTGGACCTGCCCGGCACCATCCGCGCCACCGCCAACAACGCCGGCTGGCTGGACCTGAAGCTGGTGCCGGAGCGGCACAACGCGGTGAAGGTGCTGCTGTTCCTGGACATCGGCGGCTCGATGGACGACCACATCCGCCTGTGCGAGGAGCTGTTCTCCGCCGTGCGGACCGAGTTCAAGCACCTGGAGCACTTCTACTTCCACAACTGCGTCTACGAGAGCGTGTGGAAGGACAACCACCGGCGCGGCAGCGAGCGCACCCCGACCTGGGACGTGCTGCACACCTACCCGGCGGACTACAAGCTGGTCTTCGTCGGCGACGCAGCGATGAGCCCCTACGAGATCACCCACCCCGGCGGCAGCGTCGAGCACTGGAACGAGGAGGCCGGGCAGGTCTGGCTGCAGCGGGTGCTGTCGGTCTACCAGAAGGCGGTGTGGCTGAACCCGGTGCCGGAGAGGCAGTGGCAGTACACCGAGAGCACGCGCATCCTGCAGCGCCTGATGGGCGGCCGGATGTACCCGCTGACGTTGGAGGGGCTGGACGCGGCGACACGGGAACTGGTGCGGTAGGCCGCTAAACCCATCGCGCCACCACCACCCCCGCCCGCGAGCACCCCACGGCCACCCCGGCCAGCACCCGCGCCCACCGGGGCGCCTCCGGGTGCAACTGCTCCGCGTCCTCCGCGTGCCGCGCCTCGTCGCTCCGGCAGGCCTCCAGCATCCGGATCAGCTCCGGGTCCGGCGCAAGCCGCCGCACGAGCGCAATCTGTCGCGCGTAGTGCCCGTCCACCCAGCGCTCCACCCCGGCGACCACGGCGTACAGCGCCGCCGGCCCCAGCCGCGCCGGCACCCAGCCCAGCAGCCAGCCGGCCAGCCGCCAGAACGCCCCCAGCCGGCTGCGCGCCCCGCGCGGCAGGTACGCCTCGAACAGCGCCAGATGCGCCCGCTCGATGCACCGGTGGCCGGCGGCAAAGCGCCGCACGTCCGGGTCGCGGCTGCCGGCCAGCGCGCCGTCGTACAGCCGCACCGCCACCAGCTCGCCGACCTGATCGACGCGCAGCTCGCGCCGGACCGCCGCCGGCAGGGTCGCAAATCCCTGGCGCGGCGGCTGCAGGCCGGCCGCCGCGGAGGGCAGGCCGTCGTAAGGGGAGGAGGTGGTCGTTGTGCCTGTCATCGCGGGAAGCGACGTGGTGCCGCTCAAGCCGGCGTCAAGCCGTGTCGCGCTTCCGTTGCATGGCCGCCGGCTTTGCGGCTAGGGTCGCTGCGCGAAGGAGACTTATCCACATGGCGGACGCCACCCCCATCACGCTGGCAAGAGGCGACGGCATCGGTCCGGAGGTCGCGGACGCGGCGCTGCACATCCTCGACGCGGCCGGCGCGCGCCTCAAGGTCGAGGAGGTGCCGGCGGGCGAGGCCGTGTACCGCCGCGGCCACGGCGGCGGGCTGGGGCCGGACGGCTGGGCCTCGATCCGGCGCACCCGCGTCTTCCTCAAGGGGCCGGTGGTGACGCCGCAGGGGCCGGGCTTCAAGTCGCTGAACGTCACCGCGCGCACCGCGCTGGGGCTGTTCGCCAACGTGCGGCCCTGCGTCTCGCACCATCCCTACGTCCGCACCCGGCACCCGCGCATGGACGTGGTGATCATCCGCGAGAACGAGGAGGACCTCTACACCGGCATCGAGCACCGCCAGACCGACGACGTGATCCAGTCGGTCAAGCTGGTGTCGCAGCCGGGCTCCGAGCGCATCGTCCGCTACGCCTTCGAGTACGCCCGCGCCAACCGCCGCCGCAAGGTGACGGCCCTGGTGAAGGACAACATCATGAAGATGTCCGACGGGCTGTTCCTGCGCACCTTCCAGGAGGTCGCCGCCGAGTACCCGGAGATCAAGGCCGACCACCTGATCGTCGACATCGGCGCCGCGCGGCTGGCCGACCAGCCCGAGCGCTTCGACGTCATCGTCACGCTCAACCTGTACGGCGACATCGTCTCCGACATCGCGGCGCAGATCACCGGGTCCATCGGGCTGGCCGGCTCCGCCAACATCGGCGACCGCTGCGCCATGTTCGAGGCGCTGCACGGCGCGGCGCCGTCGCTGGCGGGGCAGGGGGTGGCGAACCCGTCGGGCCTGCTGATGGCATCCGTGATGATGCTGGTGCACATCGGCCAGGGCGACGTGGCGGCGCGCGTGCACAACGCGTGGCTGCGCACCGTCGAGGACGGCATCCACACCGCCGACATCTTCTCGCGCGGGATGAGCCGTCTGCGCGTCGGCACCCAGGCCTTCGCCGACGCGGTGATCGAGCGTCTGGGGCAGTTCCCGAAGACGCTGCCCGGCGTCAGCTACGCCGTCACCCGCCCCAGCTTCGACACGGCGCTGCGCCCCTCCGGCCGGGCGCCGGCGGTGAAGGAGCTGGTGGGGGTGGACGTCTTCCTGCACTGGTCGGACGGCGGGCCGGACGACCTGGCGGCCCGCGTGCAGCCGCTGGCTGGCCCGGCGCTGGAGCTGTCGAGCATCTCCAACCGCAGCCAGACGGTCTGGCCGGACGGCAACATCGGCACCTTCTGCACCGACCACTGGCGCTGCCGCTTCCTGGTGCGCGGCGAGCCGATCGTCCACCGCGACATCGTGGCGCTGCTCGACCGCCTCGCGGTGGCCGGGCTGGACTTCATCCAGACCGAGAACCTGTGCAACTTCGACGGCAAGGCGGGGTTCTCGGCGACGTAGGGCTCCCTTGCGCCCGGACCGGGCGGGTGCGACATTCCTTGCATGACGTTGCCGCTGAGCCAGGAGGAGCGCGACGCGCTCCACGCGTTCGAAGCGCGGATGCGCACGCGCTATGGTGCGCGTCTGCGTGGCCTTGTGCTGTTCGGCAGCCGGGCGCGGCGGGATCATCGGGACGACAGCGATCTCGACGTCGCCGTCGTCCTTGCCGCACCGATCACCGACATGGTGGCCGAAGCGCTGTCCATGGCCGACGACGCCTTCGACGTTCTGCTGGAGCAAGGTCTGCACATCCAGCCCTTGCCCATCGAAGAAGGCAGCCTCGACCATCCCGAGGCCCATCCCGTCCCGCACCTGACGCGCAGCATCGCCCGCGATGGGGTTGCGTTGTGAGCATGGCCGCGCAACTGCTGGCGAAGGCGGAACAGGCGGCTGGATCGGCACGCGTGTTGCTGGCGCGGGGCGATCTCGAGGGCGCGACCAACCGTGCCTACTACGCTGCGTTCCACAGTGCGCGCGCCGCTTTGACCCATTTGGGCGCGCTGCCCGAAGGCACCAAGACGCACGGCACGGTGATCGGACTGGTCGGCAGGCATCTTGTGCAAGGCGGGCATCTCGACGCCGGGCTCGGGCGCGCCCTGAACCGCTGCCATCAGCTCCGGAACTTGGCTGACTACGACGTCGGCTCCATTGATTCGGAAAAGGTCGCGCAAGCTGTTCGCGATGCCGAACGCCTCGTTGCTGCAGTTCGGGCGATCCTCGGCTTTCAGGGCTGATCGCCGCCGCTCCCGCCGAAAGGCCTACCCCCTATGCGCTTGACGCGCGCGGCCCTGGAATAACATCGGCTGCGGGGGCGTCCTTGCAGGGCGGGGGACCGGAGCCATGCCAGCAGCCGACGACATCGACGACCGCGCCATCGCCGCGCACGTGCCGCGCCTGCGCCGCTACGCCGCGGCCCTGGTGGGAAACCTCGCGGACGCCGACGACCTCGTGCAGGACTGCGTGGAGAAGGCGCTGGCCAACCGCCACGCGCTGCGCGACCCGAGCCGGCTCGGCGGCTGGCTGCTGTCGATCCTGCACAACCTGCACGTCAGCGGCATCCGCTGGCGGCGGCGCCGCGGGCACGAGATGCCGGTGGAGGACTTCGCCGACGACGTGGCGCTCAGCAGCCCGCCCGCCGACCGCGCCGCGGTGCGCGACTTCGTCCGCGCCTTCGAACAGCTGTCCGAGGAGCACCGCCGCATCCTGCTGCTGACCGGCCTGGAGGGCCTGTCCTACCGCGAGGTCGCCGAGGTGCTGGAAGTGCCGATCGGCACCGTGATGTCGCGGCTCGCCCGCGCCCGCGAGCGGCTGCGCGCGCTGCTGGAGGGCGGCGAGGAGCGGCCGCTGAGGAGAATCAAATGACCACCCCTGAGGAGGAGCCCGTGACGGAGGCCGAGCTGCACGCGTGGCTCGACGGCGAACTGCCGGACGACCGGCAGGACGCGGTGCGCCGCTACCTGGACGACCACCCGGAGGTCGCCCGCCGCTTCGCCAGCTACCGCGCGCAGCGGATGATGACCGCCCGTGCCTTCGCGCCGCTGATCGACCGCCCGCTGCCCGCCCGCCTGAAACCGCCCTTCAGCCGGCGCCGCCGGACCCTGCCGTGGCTGGCGCTGGCGGCGTCGCTGCTCGCCTTCGTGGCGGGCGGGGCCGCCGGCTGGCTGGCGCACGGCTGGAGCGCGCCCGGCGCCCTGTCGTCCCGCACGTTCGTCGCCGACGCCGTCGCCGCGCACCGCGTCTTCGTCGCCGAGGTGCGCCACCCCGTCGAGGTCGGCGCCGACCAGGAGGAGCACCTCGTCACCTGGCTCGGCAAGCGGCTCGGCAAGCCGTTGCGCGCCCCCCGCCTCGCCGGGCGCGGCTACGAGCTGGTGGGCGGGCGGCTGCTGTCGGACACCGACGGCCCGGCCGCCCAACTGATGTATCAGGATGCGACCGGTCGCCGCATCACCCTGTATGTCCGGCCGACCCGTGACCCGGCGGACACATCGTTCCGATTTGCGCACGACGGCAACGTCCAAGCTTTTTATTGGCGCGACAATGGGTTAGCTTGGGCCCTTACTGGCGAACTCGACCGGGGTACCCTCTCCGGAATAGCGGAGGACGTCTACCGGGCTCTGAACTCGTAGGACCCAGGGAGTTATGCACAGGAATGTTGCTGACCCCCTCTATCCCTTGCGGGCTCCATCTGGTAGTTTCCTCCCCGGTCGGCACAAAATGTTGAGCCTTATGGAAAATGGCTTACCAGCCTTACGGCTATAGCCACCGGCCAGGGCACGGGGCAACCGGACCAAGTTGGAGACAGGGGATGAGTTGGACGGACGAGCGGGTTCAACAGCTTAAGGATCTCTGGGCGCAGGGGCTGAGCGCCAGCGAGATCGCCGACATGCTCGGCGACATCAGCCGCAACGCCGTGATCGGCAAGGCGCACCGCCTTGGCCTCTCCGGGCGCCCGTCGCCCATCAAGAAGAAGCCGAGCCGGGGGGCGACGATCCTCAGCCTGACCGAGCGCATGTGCAAGTGGCCGGTGGGCGACCCCAAGCACCAGGATTTCCACTTCTGCGGCAAGACGGCGCTGACCGGCCTGCCGTACTGCGGGGAGCACGCGGCGGTGGCCTACCAGCCGACCTCCTCCAGCAAGAAGCGCGACGAGGACCGCAGCGTCGGCGTCGCCTGACGCCCGAGCGACAGTCTCCCGTCCGGAAAACGAAAAGCGGCCCTGGTTCGGGGCCGCTTTTGTTTTTGGGGAGCGTCTGTGTCGAGCCCCCATCCCGGCCTTCCCCCACTTCGCGGGGGAAGGAGTAAGGCCCTCCCCCACGAAGTGGGGGAGGGCTGGGGTGGGGGCCCGGCGCGTGCGCTTCCCTCAATACTCCACGTCCCCGTGCTTCAGCCGCACCAGTTCGCCCTTCGACAGGGAGAGCATCAGCTGCACGATCACCTCGTGCATGATGATGGTGCGGTGGTTGCCGGTGTCCTGCATGTGCTGGCGCAGCGCCTCGCGCACCTTGGCCACGCCGGTGACGTCGATCAGCACGTCGAGGTCCTCGCCCATGCGCGCGAGGTCCATGAAGTCGGTGGTGGTCGGCACGCCGTGGTCGCGCGCCAGCATCATGCCCGGCGCGTCCGGGTCGAGGTCGGCCACCCCCAGCACCCGGACGAACGGCGCGCTGAGAAGCTGCTGCAGAAGCGGGGTGCCGGTCTCGCCGGCGCCGATGACGGCGACGCAGAAAGTGCTGTTGGGCATCTCTTCCCTCAGGTTATGGATCGGCATGAAAAAGCCCGGAGCGCTCGCCCCGGGCCTTTCAGGAGTCCGGGGGAACGGTCGTTCCCCCCTGTTCTCCGCCGAAACGCCCCCCAAGGGAGAGGGGCCATGGTGTCGCACCCGAAGGTTACGCCCAGGCGGCCATCTTCTTCTGCAGGTTCTCGTCCAGCTTGTCGAGGAACTGCTTGGTGGTCAGCCAGGGCTGCTCCGGGCCGATGAGGATGGCGAGGTCCTTGGTCATGTAGCCGGACTCGACGGTCTCGACGCAGACGCGCTCGAGGGTCTGGGCGAACTTGACCACGTCCGGGGTGCCGTCGAACTTGCCGCGGTAGGCGAGGCCCTGCGTCCAGGCGTAGATCGAGGCGATCGGGTTGGTCGAGGTCTCCTTGCCCTTCTGGTGCTCGCGGTAGTGGCGGGTCACCGTGCCGTGCGCGGCCTCGGCCTCGACGGTCTTGCCGTCCGGCGTGATCAGCACCGAGGTCATCAGGCCCAGCGAGCCGAAGCCCTGCGCCACCACGTCCGACTCCACGTCGCCGTCGTAGTTCTTGCAGGCCCACACGAAGCCGCCTTCCCACTTCAGGGCGGACGCCACCATGTCGTCGATCAGGCGGTGCTCGTAGACCAGGCCCTTCGCCTTGAACTGCGCCGCGTAGTCGCGGTCGAACACCTCCTGGAAGATGTCCTTGAAGCGGCCGTCGTAGGCCTTGAGGATGGTGTTCTTGGTCGACAGGTAGACCGAGTAGTTGCGCTCCAGGCCGTACAGGAAGCTGGAATGCGCGAAGCCCTCGATCGACTCGTCGAGGTTGTACATGCCCATCGCCACGCCGGCGCCGGGGAAGTCGTAGACCTCGTGCTCGATCGGCTCGCCGCCGCCCTCGGGCGTCCACTTGATGGTCAGCTTGCCGGCACCCGGGACCTTGAAGTCGGTGGCCTTGTACTGGTCGCCGAAGGCGTGGCGGCCGATGATGATCGGCTTGGTCCAGCCCGGGACGTAGCGCGGCACGTTGTTGCAGACGATCGGCTCGCGGAAGACGGTGCCGCCGATGATGTTGCGGATCGTGCCGTTCGGCGACTTCCACATCTTCTTGAGGCTGAATTCCTTGACGCGCGCCTCATCGGGGGTGATGGTCGCGCACTTCACGCCGACGCCGTACTGCTGGATCGCCTTGGCCGACTCGACGGTCACCTTGTCGTCGGTCTTGTCGCGGTTCTCGATGCCGAGATCATAGTACTTCAGATCGATGTCGAGGTACGGCAGGATCAGCTTGTCCTTGATGAACTGCCAGATGATCCGGGTCATCTCGTCGCCGTCGAGCTCGACGACCGGGTTCGCGACTTTGATCTTGTTCATGGGTACGAGGTCTCCCCTTGGGGTCAGGGCTGTCGTTATCCTTGGGCGCCAGGCGCCATCCAGCGGGCGTGACCGTCCAGGCCGCCCTGGTCCTGGCTGACGTAGGGGGCGGCCCGCACGGCTGGGCGTAGGTTCGGCGGTCTTATATCATTGGCCCCCCGGGGAAGGAAGGCGCGGCGGTTACAGCCACTTCGTCTCCGCCGGAACCGACGGCTCCGGGGCGCGCTCCAGCGCCGCGAACACGTCCTCCACCCGGTTCACCACGGTGAACAGGCGGCGGTGCTCCTCCCGGCAGAAGCCCTCCTCGACCATGTTCTCGATCAGCGCCAGCAGCGGCGCCCAGTACCCCTCGACATCGACGATCACCACCGGCTTGTCGTGCAGGCGCAGCTGCTTCCAGGTCAGCACCTCGAACGCCTCGTCCAGCGTGCCCATGCCGCCGGGCAGCACGATGAAGGCGTCCGAGCGCTCGACCATCATGCGCTTGCGGGTGTGCATGCTGTCCACGACGTGCAGTTCGGCCAAGCCGGTGTGCTCGACCTCCATCACCTTGATGTGCTCGGGGATGATGCCGACCACCTCGCCGTGCCCGGCGATGGCGGCGTCGGCCAGGATGCCCATCAGCCCGACCCGGCCGCCGCCGTAGACCAGCCGGATGCCGCGCTCGGCCAGCCCGGCGCCCAGCGCGTGGGCCGCGGCCTTGTGGACGTCGGCAACCCGGCTCGACGAGCCGCAGTACACGCACACGGAATTCGGCGTCTTCATCGCACCCACCATCATCGGTTACATCACGATCCTGTGATTGGCGCCCGCCGGGTTGCCGACGGCACCATCCGCGGTGGAATAACACGCCGGTCCCGGGCGTCAACCCGGCGTCCACCGTGACACAAACAGGGAGAGAACCACCATGACCCACCGCACGCTCCACGCCGTCCTCGCCGTCGCCGTATCGGCGGGCCTGTTCCTCGCCGTCGCGCCGGCCGCCTCGGCCGCGTCGCCGGAGGAACTGGTCAAGGCCCGGCAGCAGCACATGAAGAAGTTCGGCGGCGGCATGCAGACCATCGGCAAGTTCCTCAAGGGCGAGGGCGGCACCGTCGAGGACGTGCAGAAGGCCGCCGCGCAGATCGACGAGGCGGCGAAGGGCGACTTCACCGCGCTCTTCCAGCCGGGCACCGCCGCGCCGGTCGCCGACAGCGCCGCCAAGCCGGAGCTGTGGCAGAACCTGCCGAAGGCGCAGCAGCAGTGGGTGGCGGTCAAGCCGGCCGCCGACAAGCTGGTCGCCGCGGCCATGACCGGCGAGAAGGCGCAGATCGCCCAGGCGCAGCAGGCCACCGGCAAGGCCTGCACGGCCTGCCACGAGGACTTCCGCATCAAGAAGAACTGATCCGGGCATGCGCGCCGCCGTCCTTCTCGTTTCCTGGCTCGTTTCGGGGCTCGTTTCCGGCCTCGTTTCCGGCCTCGTCCTGGGTCCCGCCGCCGCGCGGGCGGGCGATCCCGCGTCGTCCGACCCGGTGCAGCGCGGCGAGTACGTCTTCGACGCTGCCGGCTGCCTGGGCTGCCACACCAACGAGAAGGGCGGCGGCGCGCCGCTGGCCGGCGGGCGCCCGCTGAAGACGCCCTTCGGCATCTTCTACAGCCCGAACATCACCCCCGACCCGGCGCACGGCATCGGCCGCTGGAGCGACGCCGACTTCGCCCGCGCGCTGCGCTCCGGCCACGGCAAAGAGGGGGAGCCGCTGTTCCCGGCCTTCCCCTACACCTCCTACACGCGGATGAGCGACCGCGACATCGCCGACCTCAGGGCCTACCTGTCCACCCGCCCGGCCAGCCCGGCGGCGAACAAGCCGCACGAGCTGTCGCCGCCGTTCGGCTGGCGCTTCCTGCTGCCGGTCTGGCAGGCGCTGTACCTGGAGGAGGGGCCGCTGAAGGACGACCCCGCCAAGCCCGCCGAGTGGAACCGCGGCCGCTATCTGGTCGAGGCGCTGGGCCACTGCGGCGAGTGCCACAGCCCGCGCGGCTGGATGGGCGGCGTCGATTCCGCCCGCGCCCTGGCCGGCAACCCGCAGGGCCCGGAGGGCAACAAGGTGCCCACCCTGCGCCCCGACCCGAAGGGGCTGGCCGACTGGTCGCTGGGCGACGTCGAGGCGGCGCTGGAGATGGGCATGCTGCCGGACGGCGATTTCGTCGGCGGTTCCATGGCCGAGGTGGTGCGCAACTCCACCTCCAAGCTCACCCCGGCGGACCGTCGGGCCATCGCCGTCTACCTGAAGTCGCTGCCGCCGGTTCCGTGATCCGTCGTTGGTATACGAAATAGTTGTCCGGCGGCGCAGACGGCCGTTGATTGGCGCGGAGGACTTACCGATACTCGTGGGTTGCGGGCCTTCGGTGCGGCGTCCGCCAGCTTACGGTGCGGCGGTGAAACAGCTTGTTCTTCTCGGTGGCGGATTGGGCGCGGTGCTGGCGGCGGCGGCGGCGACCTACGGCCTGATGCCCCCCACGGCCCGCGACGAGGCGGTCGCCATCGCCCCCGCCGCGCTGCAGGCGGCGCTGCCCGCGGCTCCCGATACCAGGCCCGCGGACCCGAAGGCGGTCGTCCCGGCCACGCTCGCCCCGCCGCCCGCTCCCGCGACCCCCGCGGCCAAGCCCGCCGCGCCGCCGGCCCCGTCGTTCGACGTGGTGCGCGTTACCCCCGGCGGCGAGG
>NZ_JBOZRT010000100.1:0-89047 GCF_050789165.1 Azospirillum sp. | reverse complement strand
GCCGCCCGGCGGTCCGGGGCGGGTGGCCACCCGCCCCGGACCGATCCGTCGCACTCACTTTACTCGATCATCAACATACAAGGGATGGGGAGGGGGCCCAGCGCAAGCACTCCCCCAGCCCCCCTACACGCTCGCCGCGTCCAACCGCCCGACGTCCTCCGCGTCCAGCCGCAGGCGCGCCGCCGCGATCAGATCGTCGAGCTGCTCAAGCGTCGTGGCGCTGGCGATCGGCGCCGTCAGGCCCGGCCGCGCCATCAGCCACGCCAGCGCCACCTGCGCCGACGCCGCCTTGTGCCGCGCCGCCACCGCGTCGAGCGCCGCCAGGATCGCCTGCCCGCGCGGGTTCAGGTATTTGGCGACCACCCCCTGGCCACGCGCGCTCTTGCCGGCGTCGGCCGCCGAGCGGTACTTGCCGCTGAGGAAGCCGCTGGCCAGCGAGAAGTAGGAGATCACGCCCAGCCCGTGCTCCCGGCACACCCCTTCCAGCTCGGCCTCGTAACCGGCGCGGTCGTAGAGGTTGTATTCGGGTTGCAGCGTCTCGTAGCGCGGCAGGCCCTCGCGGGCGCTGACCGCCAGCGCCTCGCGCAGCCGCGGGGCCGCGATGTTGGAGGCGCCGATGGCCCGCACCTTGCCGGCGGCGATCAGGTCCTGGAAGGCGCCCAGCGTGTCCTCGAACGGCACGGTGTGGTCGTCCACGTGCGCCTGATAGAGGTCGATGCGGTCGGTCTGCAGGCGGCGCAGCGACGCCTCCACCGCCGTGCGGATGTGGGCGGGGGACAGGCCCTTGCGGTCCGGCGCCAGCTCCCAGCCGACCTTGGTGGCGATCACCACGCGATCGCGGGTGCCGCGCGCCTTCAGCCAGGAGCCGATGATCGCCTCCGACTCGCCGCCCTGGTTGCCGGGCACCCAGGCGGAGTAGACATCCGCCGTGTCGATGAGATTGAACCCGGCCTCGACGAAGGCGTCGAGCAGCCGGTGCGAGGTCGCTTCATCGGCCGTCCAGCCGAACACGTTGCCGCCGAATCCGAGCGGGGCAACCGTCAGGCCGGACCGGCCGAGCGGGCGCTGTTCCATGGCGTGGGGTCTCCTTTGCGAGGTATCGGTTTCGGTCCCCTTCAAGCCCCTCTCCCGCGAGGGGAGAGGGGCCTCAAGAGTGTCAATCGGTCACGAACTGCCGATGGCGATGCCGGCGCCGAACACCAGCAGGCCGCCGACCACCACCTGGAAGGCGGCGGCGAGCAGCGGCGTGTCCATGTAGCGGTTGCGGATCCAGGCGATGACCGCCAGCTCCAGCAGCACCACGCCGGCCGCCACCGCCGTCGCTGTCCAGAAGTCGCGGATCAGGTAGGGCAGGGCGTGCCCCAGGCCGCCCACCGCGGTCATCATCCCGCACACCACGCCGCGCAGCCACGGGCTGCCGCGCCCGGTCAGCGAGCCGTCGTCGGACAGCGCCTCGGCGAAGCCCATGCTGATGCCGGCGCCGACCGCCGAGGCGACGCCGACCAGGAAGGTCTCCCAGGTGTCGTGGGTGGCGAAGGCGGCGGCGAACAGCGGCGCCAGCGTCGACACCGAGCCGTCCATCAGGCCCGCCAGCCCCGGCTGCACGAACTGCAGGACGAACAGCCGCCGCTCCGCCTCGCCCTCCTTCTGGATGGCCTGCGGGGTGATGCGGGCCTCCAGCCGCTCGGCCGCCGCCTGGTGCTTGCGCTCCTCGGCGGCGAGGTCGCCAAGGAGCTGGCGCACCGCCGCGTCCTGCGAGCGCTGCGCGGCGCGGGCGTAGAAGCGCTTGGTCTCCGCCTCCATCAGCTCGGCCTGGGCGCGCACCATGTCGAGGCCGAGCGGGCGCGACAGCCACACCGGCTTGCGCTCCACGAAGCCCTTCACGTCCTGCCGGCGGATCAGCGGGATGTGGTCGCCGAAACGCGAGCGGTACAGGTCGAGCAGGCGGTGCCGGTGCCCGCTTTCCTCCGCCGCCATGGCGCGGAACATGGCCGCGGTGTCGGGATAGCTCTCGTGCAGGGCGGCGGCGAAGTCGTCGTAGATGCGCTCGTCCTCCTCCTCCAGCGAGATGGCCAGCGCCAGCAGATCCCGCTCGGTCAGGTCGGAGAAGTTGAGGCTCATGGCGTACCTCGCGTCCGTGGTGCCCGAGCGCCGAGTCTACACCGCGCCGGCCGCGCGCAGCATGCGGATTTCGGCCAACAGGTCGTCGATGGCGGCCAGGGCGAAGCTGAGCACCGCCGGGTCGGTCAGGCGGCCGTCCTTGATCTTCTCGTGCACGGAGGCGATCACCACCTGCGGCCGGGCGATGACGCGGCCCAGCATGCCGGCCAGCGTCTCGCGCATCTCGTGCTGGGCGCGCACGCCGCCGGTGAAGGCCGGCGAGGCGGTCATGATGAGGATCGGCTTGCCCCTCACCGGCGCCTGCATGGCCGGCCGCGACGCCCAGTCGAGCGCGTTCTTCAGCACCCCGGACATGCCGTAATTGTACTCCGGCGAGATGACCACCAGCCCGTCCGCCGCCGCGATCGCCTTGCGCAGGGCGACGGCGGAGTCCGGCGTGTTCTCGGCGTCCAGGTCGGGATCGTAGGGCGGGATGTCGTGCAGCGGGAAAAGGTCGAGCGACGCCTTGCCGCCCAGGCCTTCGCCCAGCGTCTGCAGCACCGTCGTGCAGTAGGAGTTGCGGCGGATGCTGCCGGAAATTCCGAGGAGGCGGACGGGTTCGGTCATGGCGGGACTCCTGCGCGTGGATGCGGGGCTGTTGGCCCGGCAACCGCCGGCCGGCGGTTTCGGCACGCGGCGCGGTGTCCTTATGCCGTTCGGAAGCCGGGGCGGGGCGGGCCCCGGCTTGTCCGTAAGTTGAATTGTCCGCTCTCCACGCCGATGCACAATGGCAGGGCTTCGGGCAGGGCTTCGGGCAGGGAGGGTGAGCGATGGTCCACCGGGTGTTGCTGGCGGTGCTTCTGGTGTTCACGGCGTCCGTGGCCGACGCGCACGGTCCGACGCGGCAGAAGGTCACCAGGACCGTCGCGCTGGCTGCGCCCCCGGCCGCCGTGTGGGCCCTGGTGAAGGACTTCGGCAACATGGGCTGGCACCCCGCCGTCGCGAAGACGGCGGCGGAGGGCGGCAACGCCGTCGGCGCCACGCGCACGCTGGAACTGCAGGGCGGCGGCGCCATCAAGGAGGTGCTGGAGAAGTACCAGGACGACGCGATGACCTATTCCTACCGCATCACCGACGTCAGCATCGACGTGCTGCCGGTGGCCAACTACACCTCGACCATCACCGTGAAGCCCGAGGGCGACGGCTCCGTGGTGGAGTGGCGCGGCGCCTTCTACCGCGGCTACATGAACAACGACCCGCCGGAGAAGTACAACGACGCGGCGGCGGTGAAGGCGGTTTCGGCGGTGTACGAGGGCGGCCTCGCCAACCTCAAGACGTTGGCCGAGACGAAGTAGCGTGCGCGCCGCGGCGCCTCTGCTCCTGCTGCTGGCCGCCGCCCCGGCGGCGGCGCAGACGGCGTGGGTCACCAACCAGTCTGACGGGACGGTGTCGGTGCTGGACACGGCGCGCCAGGCCGTCGTCGCCACGCTGCCGGCGGGCAGCCGGCCGGCCGGCGTCGCCGCCGCGGCGGACGGCCGGCACGCGTTCGTCACCAGCCCCGACGACCGGCGCGTCTATCGGATCGGCGCGTCGGACGGCGCCGTGCTCGACCGCGCCGTCGGCGATTCGCCGCTGGGCATCGACGTGGACCCCGGGAGCGGGCGCGTCTACGTCGCCGACTGGTACGGCCGGCGCCTGTTCGTGCTGGATCCGGACAGCCTCGACACGCTGGCCGTGGTGCCGGTGGGCGCGACGCCGGCCGGCGTGACGGTGGCGCCGCGCCGTGGCCTCGTGCTGGTGGCGCAACGCGACGAGGACTCCGTCGCCCTGGTCGACGCCGCCGCCAACCGCGTCGCCGCGTCGGTCGCCGTGGGCGCCCATCCCTTCGGCATCGGCGTCGATCCGGCCGAGGCGCTGGCCTACGTCGCGAACGTGATGAGCGACGACGTCTCGGTGATCGACCTCGACGCCCGGCGCGAGGTGGCGCGGGTGCCGGTCGGCAGGACGCCCTACGCCGTCGCCGTGACGGCGGACGGGCGGCGCGCGTTCGTCACCAACCAGCACGACGGCACCGTCTCGGTCATCGACACCGCGCGGCGCGCCGTGACCGCCACCATCCCGGTCGGCGAGTACCCGGAGGGCGTCGCCGTGCACCCCGACGGCCGCCGGGTGTTCGTCGCCAACTGGTTCAGCAACGAAGTGTGCGTCATCGACGCCGACAGCCTCCAGGTCACCGCCCGCATCCCCACCGGCGACGGCAGCCGCGCCTTCGGCCGCTTCATCGCGCCGCGGTGACCGCGCGCGCCAGCCAGATCGTGTGGCCGCCGCAGGCCGGATCCTCCACGGCGTGCGCGACGACCGCGAACCCGTGCGCGTCGAGCAGGGCGCGGTACTCGGCCGCGTCCAGGCTCGCGTGGTACAGGGGCTCGCCCCGGTAGGCGCCGATCGCCACGCCGTGCGCCGGCCCGCTGGTGAACATCAGCGCCGCACCGGGCGCCGCATGCCGCTGGAAGACCGGAAACATCCGGCGCTGGTCGTCGGGGCACAGGTGAAAGAAGCTGTCCCACGCCAGGATGCCGTGGAACGGCTCGCCCAGCGCCAGCCCCCGCATGTCGGCGGCGATCCAGCGCTGCTCCGGGAACCGGTTCCGGCAGAGGCCGAGCAGGGTCGGCGAGGAATCGACGCCCGTCACCCGAAAGCCTTCGCCGACGATGTGGCGGGCCAGCGGCTCGCCGGAGCCGCAGCCGAGGTCGAGCACCCGCCCGCCCGCCGGAACCATGGACAGGAACCGGTCGAGCCACGGCTTCTCGAACAGGCTGCGGCCCCGGTCCGCGTCCCAGTGGCGGGCGTTCCGCTCGTACAGGTCGATGATTCGCTCGGCGTCGTCGGTCATGCCGTCAGGATGACCGGGGGGGCACGCGGCGGCAAGGGCGGTCGGGCCCGCCGCATTGTTGCATCGCAATGAAAACGTGTTCGGCTCTAACGAAGCATTAACTTCTCGCATATGCAATATGACGTTCGTGGATCGAACCTCGGCCTCGGGTGCATCACCCGCACGGCGGAGCGCATCCATGCGAAGGGCGGAAAAAACGGTGCGCGGCAACGCTCTCCTGACACACCCACCTTCTTCGTCTTGAGCACAACTTAGAGTCGCTCAAATAGCGATTTTGACATAGCATAAATGGAGAAATGGTAATGTCTCAGAAGATCGCGCTCGTCACCGGGGCCATGGGCGGCCTCGGCACCGCCATCTGCCAGGCGCTGGCCAAGGACGGCTTCATCGTCGCCGCCAACTGCCTGCCCAACTACGAGCCGGCCGCGGTGTGGCTGGGCCAGCAGGAAGCCGCCGGCTTCAAGTTCTTCATGGCCGAAGGCGACGTGTCCGATTTCGAGAGCTGCAAGGCGATGGTCGCGCTGGTCGAAGACCGGCTCGGGCCGGTCGATGTGCTGGTGAACAACGCCGGCATCACCCGCGACAAGTTCTTCCCGAAGATGGAAAAGGCGCAGTGGGACGCGGTGATCTCCACCAACCTCAGCAGCCTGTTCAACGTCACCCAGCAGGTGTCGGCGAAGATGGCTGAGCGCGGCTGGGGCCGCATCATCAACATCTCGTCGGTGAACGGCGTGAAGGGCCAGGCCGGCCAGACGAACTACTCGGCCGCCAAGGCCGGCGTCATCGGCTTCACCAAGGCGCTGGCCGCCGAACTGGCGACCAAGGGCGTCACCGTCAACGCGATCGCGCCCGGCTACATCGGCACCGAGATGGTCATGGCGATCCGCGAGGACATCCGTCAGGGCATCATCGACACCGTCCCGATGAAGCGCCTGGGCAAGCCGGAGGAGATCGGCGGCGCCGTGTCGTACCTCGCCTCCGAGCTGGCGGGCTACATCACCGGCACGACGCTGAACATCAACGGCGGCCTGCACTACCAGTAAGCCGCCGCGCGGTTGATCCGGGTGTGACGAACGCCCGCCTTCCCGGTCTTTCCTCGCCGGGAAGGCGGGCGTTTCTCATTCCGCCAGATGGCCCAGCGGCAGCGCCGTGCGGTAGCGCACCTGCTTGAGCGCGAAGCTGGAGCGGATGCTTGCCACGCCGGGGATGCGGGTCAGGTGCTCCTTCAGGAAGCGCTCGTAGCTCGCCAGGTCCGGCACCACCACCCGCAACAGGTAATCGGCATCGCCGGTCATCAGGTAGCACTCCAGCACCTCCGGCCGGTTCATCACCGCGTTCTCGAAGGCATCGATGCGCTCCTCGACCTGCCGTTCCAGGCTGACGCTGATGAAGACGTTGACCGGCAGGTCGACCGAGGCCGGATCGACCAGCGCGACGTAGCCGGTGATCACCCCGGCGTCCTCCAGCGCCTTCACCCGGCGCAGGCACGGCGACGGCGACAGGCCGACGCGCTCGGCCAGTTCGTTGTTCGGCTGGCGGCTGTCCTGCTGGAGCAGCGCCAGGATCCTGCGGTCGACGCGGTCGAGTTTGGCTTTTGGCATCCGATGCCGCTTTCCCGGAAAATTCGCAATCGGATGCTAAACCACGGACGTTTCCGGCACCACTTCGCAAGCACCTGCCCCGTCACAGATGATAGGCTGGACCAATCATCCACGGCCTTCCGCGAAAGGGTGTCCCATGGCCACGACCGTCCCGCACCACGCCGACCTCGCCTGTCTGCAGGAGCTGGAGCGCAAGGTCCTCTGGCTCGCCTCCTGGACCATCCACCACGCCAACCACGTCCGCCCCAACGTCGATGGGCTGAAGATCGGCGGGCATCAGGCGTCGTCCGCCTCGCTGGCGGCGATCATGACGGCGCTCTACTTCTCCGCCCTGCGGCCGGAGGACCGGGTCGCGGTGAAGCCGCACGCCAGCCCGATCTTCCACGCCATCCAGTACCTGCTGGGCAACCAGACGCGCGAGAAGCTGGAGAACTTCCGCGGCTACAAGGGCGCGCAGTCCTACCCCTCGCGCACCAAGGACATCGACGACGTGGACTTCTCCACCGGCTCGGTCGGGCTGGGCGTGGCGCAGACGCTGTTCGCCTCGCTGGTGCAGGATTACCTGAAGGCCAAGGGGCTGGCGAAGGACCTGCCGGAGGGCCGCATGGTGTCGCTGGTCGGCGACGCCGAGATGGACGAGGGCAACATCTTCGAGGCCCTGCTGGAGGGCTGGAAGCACGGCCTGCGCAACACGTGGTGGATCGTCGACTACAACCGCCAGAGCCTCGACGCGGTGATCCGCGAGGGCCTGTGGGAGCGGTTCGAGAACATCTTCCGCGCCTTCGGCTGGGACGTGGTGATCCTGAAATACGGCACCCTGATGCGGGAGGCCTTCCAGGAGCCCGGCGGCGAGCGGCTGCGCGACTGGATCGACCGCTGCCCGAACCAGCTCTACTCGGCGCTGACCTACCAGGGCGGCGCGGCGTGGCGGAAGCGGCTGATGGACGAGCTGGGCGACCAGGGGCCGGTGTCGGCGCTGATCGGGCGGCGCAGCGACGCCGAGCTGGCGCGGCTGATGGGCAACCTGGGCGGGCACGACCTGCCGTCGCTGCTCGACGCCTTCGCGCAGGCGCGCACGCACGACCGGCCGGTCTGCTTCATCTGCTACACCATCAAGGGCGCCGGCCTGCCGCTGGCCGGGCACAAGGACAACCACGCCGGGCTGATGACGCCCGCGCAGATGGAGGCGTTCCAAGCCGCCAACGCTGTCCGCCCCGGCCACGAGTGGGACCGGTTCGAGGGCGCCACCCTGCCGGCGGCGACGCTGGAGGCGTTCCTCAAGCGCGTGCCCTTCGCCGCCAAGGGGCGCCGCCGCTACACCGCACCCGCCGTAGCGGTGCCGGCGGCGCTGCCCGCGCCGACGCAGAAGAGCGTCTCCACCCAGGCCGCCTTCGGCCTGATCCTGAACGAGCTGGGCCGCGAGCGCTCGGACTTCGCCGACCGCATCGTGACCACGGCGCCGGACGTCACCGTCTCCACCAACCTCGGCGCCTGGGTGAACCGGCGCGGCCTGTTCGCCAAGGCGGAGATGGCCGACCTGTTCAAGAAGGAGCGCATCCCCTCCACCTACAGCTGGGAGTTCTCGCCGAAGGGCCAGCACCTGGAGCTGGGCATCGCCGAATCGAACCTGTTCATCCTGCTGTCGGCGCTCGGCCTGTCGCATTCGGTGTTCGGGGAACGGCTGCTGCCCATCGGCACCGTCTACGACCCGTTCATCATGCGGGGTGCCGACCAGCTCAATTACGCCTGCTATCAGGACGCGCGGTTCATGCTCGTCGCGACGCCGTCCGGCGTGACGCTGGCGCCGGAGGGCGGCGCGCACCAGTCCATCGCCACGCCCCTGGTCGGCATGGCGCAGGACGGGCTTGCCTATTTCGAGCCGGCCTTCGCCGACGAGCTGGCCGTGGTCATGCGCTGGGCCTTCGACTACATGCAGCGGGACGGGGAGGGCGCGCCCAGCGAGCAGACCTGGCTGCGCGACGAGACCGGCGGCTCGGTCTACCTGCGCCTGTCGTCGCGCACGCTGGAGCAGCCGTCCCGCACCCTCGACGCGGACCTCGAGCGCGACGTCGTGCTCGGCGCCTACTGGCTGCGGCGGCCGGGGCCGAACGCCCAGGTGGTCATCGCCTACACCGGCGCGGTGGCGCCGGAGGCCATCGAGGCGGTGGGCCTGATCGGCGAGGACCGGCGCGACGTCGGCCTGCTGGCCGTCACCTCCGCCGACCGGCTGCACGCGGCGTGGAGCGCCGCGCAGCGCGCCCGCGAGCGCGGCCTGACCCACGCGCGCTCGCACGTCGAGCGGCTGCTGGGCGGCCTGCCGCCGCACTGCGCGCTGGTGACGGTGGTGGACGGCCATCCGGCGACGCTGGGCTGGCTCGGCTCGGTCGAGGGACACCGGACGCGGGCGCTCGGCGTGGAGCATTTCGGGCAGACCGGCACCATCGCCGACCTGTACCGCCATTACGGCATCGACGCGCAGGGCATCGCGCGGGCCGCCGAGGCGCTGTCGCCCGGCCGGCCGGTGCGGCACCTGCGGGCGGTGTAGGGACAGGACGACTTGGCGCCATACGGGGGTATGCATTCTTGCATTGTGACAATGGCTGAATTGCTCAACCAGGACTCGACATCCCGAACCCGGCGGCCGTAGCGTGGCCGGAGGCAGTGACAGGGTTCCGGTGTTCTTTGATGTGCGATGCGATCTGCGGTCCGACGTGCCGGGCGATCACGGCGGTCCGGGGGCTCTCCCGCCAGCGGGTCGGGTTGGAGGCGAGGGAGTATCTCCTGCGCGTGGAGCGTCATCTGCTGACGCTGCTGAGCACCGGGCGGGTGGCGGCCTTGACAGAAGATATCCCTAATATTCGTGCCGCTTGACTTCAGTCAACGCGACACAGGCACGCTGGCGGTATCAAGAGGGCATCTCAACCCTCCCTGAAGAACACTGGGCCGCTTTCAGCGGCCCTTCTTTTTGGGGACTTGCCCTTACTCGAAAAAGGGGCTTACCCTCCCGGCGAGGCCAGAGAGGGATAAGGGCGTCGCCGATCATCCGCCCGGGGTCTTTCAGGTGACCGCATCCCGAGGGGTTTGGACCGGCATGGCTTACACGCTGCACTACGATCAGGACCGGGAGCGCCGCGCCAGCACGCACGGTTCCCTTGACGCCGCGGTCGAGCACGCGGCGCGGGGGGAGGACGCCGGCCGCTTGTACGCGGTCAGCATCTCCGCTCCGGACGGCGCCGTGGTCATGCATGGCGACGCGTTGCGCATCGCGATCGCCGCCAGGGTCTACGAATGGGATGCACGGCGCGAATGATGCCGCGCCGCTCCGCCTTCCGCTGATGTAGGTACGCGGGGGGCAAGTCCCGGCGTTTCCTCTACACCCTTGTCGTCACGCCACGCCCGAATTGCGAATTTACGGGGCGTCCCGCCGCCAGCACACTTCGCCGCACCGGCCGGTTGCGTGCGAAACCCTGATGGAGGAGGCCCATGGGAAACGAGAACCTACCGCGGCCTCTGCCGAGCCATCCGCGCGCGGTGAAGGACACGGGGGCCGGCGTGTGGCCCTTCCACCAGCGGGCGGCGCCCGCCATCGCCGTCATCGACGAGAATGGGTTGGGCAGGGAATGCTTCTCGTTGGGCTTGCGATCGCTCGACCCGCGGATGACCGTGCACGCGGTCGCCACGGTGGCGGATCTGGAGCCCAGCGTCGCGGACGGCAAGGGCCTCGACGCCGTGATCTACAACATGGCCCCGGAACGGGCCCTCAACGAACGGGTGACCGGCGTCATCCGGCGGTTGAAGGAGATCGCCGGCGAGACGCCCGTCATCCTGATCTCGGACGTCCAGGAGGTGGAGTTCGTCCTGGAAGGCCTCCGCCTGGGGATCCGGGGGATGATCCTGCCCAGCCTCAGCCTCGGCGTGACGCTCGAAGCGGTGCGGCTGGTCAGCGCGGGCGGCACCTTCATCCCGGCGACGCTGCTCCACAAGGTCGCGCATCATACCCCGTGGCCGGGCGCCACGCCGCCGGCCCCCGAACCGCTCTGCGAACGCGTCGACAGCCTGACCCCGCGGGAGGTCGCCGTGCTCGCCTGCCTGCGCGAGGGGAAGTCCAACAAGATCATCGCCTACCAGCTGGGCATGTGCGAGAACACGGCCAAGGCGCACGTCCGCAACGTGCTGAAGAAGCCGGGGGCGTCGAACCGCACCCAGGCGGTCTACATGGCGCAGCGCCGCGCCGCCGCGCCGGTCCCGACCGTCTCGGAGCGGGGGCGTTGAAGGCGACGGAGGCGGGGGCGCTGCTTCACGCGCGAGCTTCGCGGCCGAGGAGGGCGCGTCGCCTCACGGGGCGGAGTTTGCGCCGCGCAACGCCTTGCTCTCCTGGCCCTATCTTTTTGCGCGCTCCACATCGCGCGGCTGAGCTGCAATCCTGCGTTCGGTGCGGCCGGTTCCCGTGCAACGGAGGCAACCATTCTGCGAGCTGGTTCCCAGGCTTTGCCCTTCCTTTGCCGCGCGCTCCGCCTGGAGGAATCAGGCGCCGAAACGTTGCGACGCGACGTTGCCGCAGGCACCATGGACTGGGTGGCCCTGGCCGCCGCCGCGAACAGGTTCCTGGTGACGGCGGCGCTTGCCCCGGCTTTGGAGCGCAAGAATCTCCTCACCCTCCTGCCCACGGACCTCCAGGATTACCTGCACCTCGTCCGTGCGGCCAACGCGCAGCGGAACGCCGCGATCCGGCGGCAGCTGTGCGAGATCATCGACGACCTCAACGCCGCCGGCATCGTGCCGCTGCTTCTCAAGGGCAGCGTCGCCCTGTTCGAGCCGGACGTGCACGGAGGCGAGGATCCGGGCGCCGGGCGCATCATGTCGGATGTCGACCTGCTCGTCCCGCCGGATGCGTTCCCCCGCGCCGCCGGCCTCCTCATCGGCGCCGGCTACGAGCTCATCAACGAGCTGGAGGGCAAGGAATCCCACGCCCAGATCTTCGCGCGGGCCGGGGCGCTGGTCACCGTCGATCTGCACCGCAGCCTTGGTCTGCAACACTCCTTCCTGTCCGTTGACGCCGCCTGGAAGCGCGCTGAGCCGCTCGCGCTGGATGGGCAGCAGGCGCTGACACTGTGCCCAACCCACCGGATCGCCTTTCTCATCTTCCATCGCCAGATCCAGAGCCAGGGCCACGCGCTCGGCGAGGTGCCGCTGCGGGACCTGCATGACTACGCGGTGGAGTGCCGGCGGTTCGGCGACCGGATCGACTGGCCGGAAATCGCCCGCATGTTCGGGCGCTTCGGCTGGTCGGGTATCTTGAGGGACTGGGTCGACCTCGCCGACCGGCTGATGGGCCTGCCCCCGCCTCCGGGCGTTCCCGCCCCGCACCGAGCGGGACTGCACCGTTGGCGCTGCGTCCTGCAAGAGCGCTCGCCTGCCCTGATGGCCGCCGTGCGCTTCGGGATGTCCTGCGTCTACCCGTTCACCGCCGTGCAGATCGCCTACTTCTACAACCGCGATCTTCGGGGCCTGCATCCCCTCGCGTTGGCCGCCTGCCGCCTGCGGCGAGCCGCGGCGCTGCTGTGGAAGTACAGGTGGAAGGCCCTGCATCGCACACGGCAACTGTACCAGGCACAACGATGACGGACGTCCGGCCCGTGGCGGGCGTGACCTTCTGTCCCCTCGACGGGAACGCGGTCCTCTTCGACGAGGCCCGGCAACGCGTGTTCCATCTCGACCGCCTCGCCGCGCTGATCTGGTGCCACGCCGCGGAGGGGCGCGGAGCGGCGGAGATCGCCGAGCGGCTGTGTCGCGGCGGCGTGGTCGCCGACCGCGTCCAGGGACAGGCCTGGGTCACCGATGCGCTGGAACGGTGGCGCGACCTGGGCCTGACGGCCGAGGACGACGGCGGACCCGCCACTGCGCCCCTCCGCCCCGGCGTCGTGCCCGGTGCCGTGGAGGATCACGCGCCGTGGCCGCACCCGATCCCGCCGCCGGTGGAACGCCGGTCCTATGCGCTGGTCGGCACGGACTTCTCGGTCGGGTTTGCCGATGCGACCGCCCGCGACCTGCTGCACCCCTTGCTGGCGCATCTGGAAACCGATGGCGCGCCCGCTTCCCTGATCGCCACGGATGTCGTCCGCGCCGGGGAGGGCTATCGCCTGCTGGCCCAGGGGCGTGTCCTCGGCGGCTGCGGCGCGGCCGACGAACTGGCCCCGCTCGTCCTCGGCGAGGTGTACAATCTGGCGCTTCGCCGCGTGCCGTGCCTGCTCGCGCTGCACGCCGGTGCGGTGGCCACGGACGCCGGCGGGCTGCTGCTGTCGAACCCCATGGGCAGCGGCAAGAGCACGCTCACCGCCGCTTTGGCGGCCTGCGGCTGGCGCTTCGTCTGCGAGGATATCGCCATCATCGAGCGGGACAGCCTGGGCGTGCGTCCCTTCCCGGGTTGCCTCACCTTGCGCCAGGGCGCCTGGAGCAGCCTCGCCGGGCTCCTGCCGGACCTTGCGTCCCTGCCGACGCACCGGCGCGGCGGAACCGAAGCGGTCCGCTACCTGCCGCCGCCGGCCACCGGCCGCCCGGCTCGCTCCGACAAGCCCGTTCCGGTGCGTTGGGTGGTCTTCCCGAGCCATGGGCCGGAGGGGGAGCCGGGGTTGGTCCGGCTCGACAAGGCTGATGGCCTGCGCACCCTTCTGGCAAACTGCCGCGCCGTGCCGGCCCCCCTGGACGCGCACGCCGTCCGCCGCCTGGTCGCGTGGGCGCACGGCATCGAGTTCGCCGCGCTGCGTTCGCGGACGGTGGAGGACGCGCTCGGCCTGATCGCCGGGCTGACGCGGCGCGGCCCCTGAGCGGGCTTATTTCCCCTGCGGATGGGTGCCGGTCGTGTGGTCGTTCGGGTTGCCGCCGACGCCCCAGCCCTGCCCCGGGAAGGAGCGTGACCCGGACGCCTGGGCGTGCGCCGGCGTCGCCGCGACGCTGAGCATCATGGAGATCGCCGGGGGCGTAACCGCGGCGAACCGGCCGCACTTCTTCAGGAAATCGCGCCGCTCCCGCACGGCCTCCTCATCAACGTTCGCATCGGTCGGCACTTCTTTTGGGTCCATGTGGCGCATCCTTCGGCTGCTGCGGTCAATGCTTGGCCCCAGACGCAACATGATACAGGAGCGGCTGGGGTCTTCACGTGGGCAATCGGTTCGGCATCCACTCCTCTTGGTCCAAATTGGTGGTGTCCCTGAACTCATAGGGGAACTCATCGGGCATCTGGCACCTGCCGGGTGCGCCGCATCGCGATGCCCGCCCCCTGCCGCAGCTTGAACGACGCGAGCATCGCGTCGAAGGCCCGCTGGAGACCCGGGCTGCCGCTCTTGCGGACGGCGATGGCGACCAGGGTCACCACCGCCCGGCGGTCGGAGACCAGCAACCAGGGGTTCAGCCGGATCGCCCGGGCGAGATATCTCATGGACGCCGTGGTCTGGCCGCTGGTCAGCGCCTTCCATGCGGTGATGCGGTGATGTTCGGCCAGCCCGCGGTCGAAGACGCGGTCCGGCATCCGCGGGATCGTATCCCGCAGGAATGCCACCGCGCGGTCGGCGTTTTCCAGGAATGTGTCGAACGCGAAGCACAGGCTGCTCCCGCGCAGGCGATAGAGGGTGAGCGGAGCCGGCACCGCCGCCGCGACGAAGGAGGTTGCGCTGAGGATGCGGCACCACATCTCGTAGTCCTCGCAGCTCCGCAACTCCGCGCGAAACACCCCGGCTTGTTCGAAGCAGTCACGCCGGACGATGGGCGCCGATCCGTTGCCGACATGGTTGCGGCGGATCATCTGGCGCAGCGACGGACGCTCGATTTCGGCCACCAGGAACTGGCCGGTGAGGGTGCCGTCCTCCAGCATGTATTCCGAGTGGCTGAAGCTGATGCCGATCCGCGGATCGGCCTCCATCAGGGCCAGCTGCCGCTCCGCCTTCTCCGGGCGCCAGGCGTCGTCGCCATCGAGAAAGCCGATGTAGCGGGAGCGGGCGTGCCGGATGCCGGTGTTGCGCGCGGCCGACAGCCCGCCGTTTTCCTGCCGCACGATGCGCAGGCGCGTGTCGCCTCGCGCCTCGGCCAGCGCCGCCAGGACCGCGGGCGTGGCATCCGTCGATCCGTCGTCGACGACGATGACCTCGCAGTCGCGGACGCTCTGGTCGAGGGCCGAGGTCACGGCCTGCTCGATGTACGCGGCGACGTTGTAGGCCGGGATGACGATGCTGAGGGTCGGCGGGGCGTCGGTCATGCTGTGGCGTTCCGTCATGGTGATGCCTCCCGCAGGGCGCCGCCGATCCAGGTGAACAGGAACAGGCAGGGCAAGGTCAGGCTGAACAGCGATTCGAAGGGGCTGAAGACCGCCAGAAGGACGCAGAGGCCGAGCGCGGTCCGCAGATCGGCCCGGGCCTTGCGCGGCGTGCGCGCGGAGACGAGCCGCACCGCCACCGTGAGCGTGGTCAGCAGAAGCGCGGCGGCGAAGGCCAGGAAGGTCGGCAGCCCGCCGGTGTAGAGCAGCCCGTACACGGTGGAGTGCGAGCCGATCGGCAGGTTGTGGATGTGGTGGACCGATGGCCCGATCCACCCCTGGCCGATGATCGGCGATTCGAGAAAGCCTTCCCAGCTCTTCTCGTAGATCAGCTCGCGCGCCAGCGAGGAACCGGCGCGGGCGTCGCTGACCGACTGCTGAGCCCCGATCACCGTCTCGACGGGGTCGAACCCGCCGGCCATCGCGCCGAACAGGGCGATCATCGCCAGCCCGGTCAGCGCGGCGCGCCCGAGGGCCGGCAGTTTCAGGAACGCCTGCACCGCCAGCGCCGCCACGACGGCGATCAGCGCCGCGCGGCTCCAGCTGAACACGACGCCGACCAGCCCGCCGGCGGCGCCGACCAGCCGCCAGCCGACATCCCGCACGCGCAGGCTGACCAGCACGATGGCCGCACCGCCCAGCCCCAGCCCGGTGGCCCAGGGGAAGAACAGGATGAGGCGGGTCACCACCTCGCCCAGCGTGTCCTCCATCAGGAAGAACTGCGCGGTCCCATAGAAGCGCGCGACGTCCAGCTCGGGCAACGCGAGGCTGACGGGGGTCTCCAGGATCAGCCAGGGAAGCCCCGCCAGCCGGGCCACCGCCGCGATCGCGCCGAACAGCAGGATCCAGCCGCCGAGCACCGCCGTCGCCCGCGCCACCCGCGGGTCGGCGAGGCGGCAGCCGTACCCCGCGGCGATGGCCAGCCCGGCGCTGAGCCATCCGATCACCGGCATGCCCAGCGCGTTTCGCACGCCCAGCGCCATGTCGCCGGCCAGCATCCCGTTGGCGAGCGACGCCAGCGCCTGGAAGAGCCCGATGCTGATCCAGGCCAACGCGATGACGGCGACGACACCGCCCTGCGGCCAGCGACGCCACGCGAGCCGCACCGTCAATGCCAGCCCCGCCAGGGTGAGCACGCCGCCCAGCCATAGCACCGGCGTCAGGATCAGGTAGCGCGTGTACCAGCGGATGTCCTCGGCCGCCAGGGCGGCGCACCGCCGGGCAACGGCGCGATGGCGCCGCAAGCCCGCGTTCGTCAGGGCGGCGTGTGCGGGGCTCATGGACGCTCCGCCTGGATGGCGTTCCCGTCCCAGGCGCGGGGCACGGGCGGGACGGCCGACAGCGGAATCTCCTCGCTCGGCGTCCGGCGGTAGCGGAAGTGGCGGCGCCCGTAGGCCATGGAGGGCCGCTCGATGTAGATCCAGCAGAGGCGGGCCATGGCGAGCACGAGGGCGAGGGCAACCACCTCGGCAAGGCCGGGGGTCGTGACGGCGCGCCGCACGAGGATCAGCAC
Organism: Azospirillum sp.; assembly: GCF_050789165.1. Taxonomy (NCBI): domain Bacteria; kingdom Pseudomonadati; phylum Pseudomonadota; class Alphaproteobacteria; order Rhodospirillales; family Azospirillaceae; genus Azospirillum; species Azospirillum sp. The sequence goes on along the minus strand of NZ_JBOZRT010000100.1, from coordinate 72,635 downwards.
CGGCACGTGGAACAGGTAGATGGAATAGGCGCCGATCCCCAGCCAGGACAGCACGGTGGCCACCCCGGCCAGCGCCCGCGGCACGGGCCGGGTCACCACGTTGAGCAGCAGCAGCAGGTAGAAGCCGACGATCAGCGAATAGCCGGCGGTGGCCTTGCCCAAGGTGATCGGCTCCCACCGCACCAGGGTCACGGCCGTTATGCCGCCGAACGCCGCGAGCAGCGCCCAGCCCAGCGCCGCGCGCCGGCGGCGCAGGATGTCGGCGCCCGCGGGGGCGCGCACGAGCCACGCCGCGAAGACCCCGAGAAACAGGGGATCGAAGCGCGCGGGGCTCAGCAGAAAGGCGGACACCGGGGTAAGCCCGCTCACCATCCCGGTGGCCCGCACCAGCGGGCCCAGCGCTGCGAAGCACAGGAACACCACGGGCAGGGCGCGGCGCGGCGTGAAGCGGATCAGCAGCGGCAGCAGCAGGTAGAAATGCTCCTCCACGGCGAGCGACCACGTCACCCCCGTCCAGTCCGGCCCCCACGCGCCCTGCGCCGCCCAGACGAAGTTCTGCACCAGCAGCAGGTAGCTCCAGAACGGCGTCCGCTCGTCGTGATCGCCGAGCAGGACGAACAGAGCGAGGCTGAGGGCGTACAGCGGCAGGATGCGCAGCGCGCGCCGGCCATAGAAGGTCTGGAAGAAGGTGCCGCTGTCGCGGTTGTCCAAAAGGATTCCGCCGATCAGATAGCCGGACAGCACGAAGAACAGATCCACCCCGGTCCAGCTGAGCCCGAGCGCGATGCGGACCGGGTTGTGCGTCGCCGGCCCGACCCAGACGACGGCGTAATGCCAGATCACCACCAGCAGGATGGCCATGCCGCGCAGCGCGTCGAGTGCGACGAGACGGTCCTCCGCCGTGTCGGGCCTCATGGCCGGCTCCCACCCTGGCGGACGCGCATCAGGCCCTTGAGGCAGGCCGGCCGCAGGCCGGGTGAGGAGCGCAGGTCGAACGCCCGCCGCGCGATCCGCGGCGGTGCCGCCAGGGTCACCACGGCCCAGCCGGCGAACAGGGCCTTGTGCTTGAGGTCGGCATCGCTCAGCCAGACGCTGCGGCAGTATTTCGCGAAGGTCCGCAGCAGGCCGGGGCCGGCGCGCCGTTCGGGAAGGAGCTTGCGCGCCACCAGGCGATAGCGCATCTGCATCTCGTCGCGCTCGCAGTCGATCGGGAAGCCGGGGGACTTCCCGAGTGCGGCGAGCACCTCGTTCGCCTTGGCGACGGTGCGCGCGTAGTCGTCGGAGCGGTTGAGGGCGAACTCCGGCGAAATCGCCTTTCCGCTGCCGCTGTCGTTCTCCAGGTGGACGCGGTAGTAGCCCTGCGGGTCCGGCAGGGTGACGATCGCGCCGAAGCAGGGCGCCAGCATGTTCAGATAGGCGTCGAAGAACAGCCCGTAATAGGCGCCGGGAACCCGGTTCGGCCGGCACACCGGAAGGGGAAACACCTGCTCCAGGAAGCGGCGGGACCACGCGTTCCCGCTGGTCGTCGGCGCCTCGTAGTAGGCGCGCCGCCGCAGCGCGGACAGCGGCTCGCGGTGGCGGCGGCGATAGTCCGGCCATTCCTCGCCCAGCGTCTCGCCGCGCTGGTTGATGTAGGAGAGGCCGAACTGCACCTTCGCCACGCCGTCGTGCCACACCGCGGCGATGCCCTCCGCCACGCCGGGGCGCAGCAGGTCGTCGGAATCGAGGACCAGGACGACGTCGCCGCTCGATCGGGAAAAGCCGGCGTTCACGGCGCTGTTCTGCCCGCCGTTCTCCTGGAAGATCGCCGTCACCTGATCGCCGAAGGCCGCGATCACCTCCCGCGAGCCGTCGGTCGATCCGTCATCGACGACGATCACCTCCTTGTCCGGCCAGCGGACGTCGAGGGCGCTGCGGATGGCGCTGCCCACGAAGCCGGCGTAGTTGTGGTTCGGAATGATGATCGAAAGCCTCATGGTGTCTCCGTTCGGCATCGCCGGGTCACGAGGAGCTGGCGTGGAGGACCGGCTGGCGCCCGCTCGCCTGGGCGAACGCCCGCAGCGTGAGCCACGCGCACAGCGCGGTGTAGAGGTTCACCCCGGCGGCGAGGCCGGGCAGGCCGAAATGCAGGAAGGGAACGACGCTCAGCAGGATCGCGCCGCGCGCCAGCCCGAGCTGGTTCATCAGGCGGATCTCGCCGAGCGCCCGCAGCCCGGAGTCATAGAGCACCACCAGGCACCCGAGGGGCAGGCAGGCCATCAGGAGCAGCGTGAAGACCGGAAAGTACGGCGCGTTGTAGACGAGCAGGCCCAGCGGCCAGGACAGCAGCGCGATGCCGATGGTGGTGGGCAGCGACACCGTGTTCAGCTTGCGGCGCAGGGTGGGCAGGCTGCCCTGCGGATCGCGGACGATCTCCGGGTAGGCGGTCTGCAGCATCGAGGACGGCGCCAGCATCCCGGCGTTGAAGACCTGCCGCCACAGCCCGAAGATGCCCAGCTGCTCGCGCGTCAGCAGGTACGACAGCGCCACGGTGAACAGCTGATCGGCGCCCAGGTGGATCAGCTCGAACGGCATGAAATGGGCGCTCTCACGGGCGTGCCGGAAGAAGGCCCGCAGGTCGATCCGGCTGTGCGGCAGCAGGAAGCACAGGAAGACGCCGATGATGCGCTGGATTCCAACGATCATGGCGAAGTCGAGCAACCCATCGGCCAGCAGCGCGGCCAGCAGGATGCCCGCGCTGCTGTAGAGGTGCGGCAGGACCGACAGCGCGGCGCGGCGCTGGAGGACCAGCAGCGCGTTGAAGACGTTGACCTGGGCGAAGAACAGACCGCCGCAGGCGAACCACGCGATGGCCATCGCCTCGTCCCCGTCGCGACCAAGCAGGGCGGCGCACGCGGCGATGGCCGGCAGGCCCAGCGGCACGGCGAGCAGCCCCGCGGTGCAGCCCAGCGCGTTGCGCTCCTCGACGGGCGCGTGGGAGCGCGCCAACGAGAAGGGCAGGCCGAAGGTGGCGAGGATGGCGAGCGGGGCGATCAGAACGCCCGCCACCGCGAAGGTCCCCGCCGCCGCCAGGCCGTAGACCTGCACGAGGATGATCGACAGCAGAAAGCCGTTGCCGCTTTGCAGCAGCCGCGCCAGCAGGACGTACCGTGCCTCCCGGTCGAGGGCGGAGAGCCAGCGCTTCGCCCGGCCGATCACCCGCACCGTCATACCCGCCGCCATGCGGCTCCCGCCGTGCTGACCGCTATGCATGACGGTAGTACCGGCTGTTCTTGCGGTCGGAAAGGCAGGAGTCGCCGAAGGCGTAGGTCGCATGCCGCTTCAGCGAGACGCGGCTGACCACGATCCCGGTGACGCTGGCCCCCGCCCCGACGAGCCGCTGCAAGGCAAGGCGCGTCGTCTCCGGCGCGGTCTTCTCCCAGCGCATCACCATGACGGTGTGGTCGGCGTGGCGGGCGATCATCATGGTGTCCGACACCGGGATCACCGGCGACGAGTCCATGATGACCGTGGCGAACCGGGCGCGCAGGTCGTCGATGAGCTGGCTCATCGCCGGCGAGCCGAGGAGGAAGGAGGGATCCTTGCCGGCGTGCCCGGCCGGAATGACGGCCATGCCCGACACCGGATCGCGCACGATGACGTCGTCGATCCCCATTTCTCCGCGCAGCACCTCGCCCACGCCCGGCCGGTCGCGCCCGAAGAGGCGGTCCAGCGTCGAGCGCCGCAGATCGAGGTCGAGCAGGACCACGTCGCGATCGGCCTGCGACAGCAGCCGTCCGAGGCCCAGCGCGATGGTCGTCTTGCCCTCCTCCGCCACCGAGGAGGCGACCAGGATGACCGTGCCCGGCGTCGGCGGGCTGCCGTCGGGCGACAGTCCGGCATAGAGATGCCGCAGCCCTTCGACGAAGGCGGCGTGGGGCTTCTTCACCGGCAGGTCCACGGCCTTGCGGCTGTGCGGCACGAGCGCCAGGGCGGGCACGCCGAGTTCCGGCTCCACCTCGAGGATGCTGCGGATGCCGCGCCGGACCTGTTCGGCGACGGCCGCCATGGTGGTGCCGAAGAACAGCGCGATGCCGAGCGCCGCCGGCAGCAGCAGGCGCAGGTTCGGCGACACCGGCCCCTCCGGCGGATCGGCGCTGGAGATCAGCTTGGCCTCCGCGGAGGGCCGCAGCAGCCGCTCCTCGGCGACCTCCTTCAGGCGCGACAGAAGGGATTCGGCGCTCTCGCGGTCGGCGGTGGCTTCGCGCTCCAGGGCGCGCAGCTCGATGTTGGCATCGTTCTGGAGGGCCACCCGGTCGCGCGCCGCCTGCGCGGTGCGGGTGAGCGCTTCGACGTGCGCCACGGCCACGTCGGCGTCGCTCTTCAGCGAGTTCACCAACTGGACGCCCTCACCCCGGATCTTCTCGCGGATCTTGGCGAGGTCGGCGCGCGCCCGCGTCAGCTGCGGATGCTGGTCGCCATAGGTCTGGCCAAGGTCGGCCACCTGACGCAGGGCCGCGGCTTCGACGATCCGCAGTTGCTGGATGACGGGTGACCGCTGCATCTCGCCCAGCGCGTCGATCTGGTTTTGCGCCAGCAGCTCCTGGCCGCGCCGCAGCTTCGCCACGGCCTGATCGCGCGCCGACCGGGCGGCGGTGAGTTCGCTGGCGACCTCGCTCACCTCCTGGGCGGCGGGCGTGTTCTCGCGGCCCTTGATCAGGTCGTTGGCGCGGCGGAACTCCTCGATCCGTGCGTCGGCGATCTGGACCTTGCGGCGGGCCTCCTCGACGCGCCTGGACAGCCACTCGTAGGCGTTCGCCGCCTCCTGCGCCTTCTGTTCCGCCTGAATGGCGACGAAGAGGCGGACATAGCCATTCACCACCTGCGCCGCGCGTTCCGGACTGCTCGCCGCGTAGCGGACGGAGAGGACGTGCGCCCGCCCCTCCTGGGAGACGCGCAGGTTGGACAGGAAGCGCCGGGTGATCAGCGCGTCTTCGCCCATACCGCCGCCGCCGCGCTGGAAGACTTGGTCGAGGTAGCCCTGCACCGCGTCCGGAAGGAACGTGCGGGTCGCCATCAGCGCCCGCTCGCGCAGAGGGGCGCGCGCGGGAAAGGCCAGATCGGGGTCGTCCCGCAGGTTCAGGTCTTCGATGGCGCGGTGGACGAGATCGACGGAGGTGAGGAGATGGGTGGCCGTCTGCACCGTCTCGCTCTCCATCGCCATCGGGGGAAGGATGGGGTCCGGCTTGAGGATCTTCGGCGTGCGCGGGTCGATCTGGACTTTGGCTTCCGCCACGTAGCGCGGCGGCATCATCGCCGCCAGCGCCCCCAGTGCCAGGAATGCCGGCAGCGCCACGCTCAGAATCAACAGCTTGCGCCGGCGCAGGAAACCTCCGACCCGGCGCAGGGCCGTTCCCATCCCCGGCGGCGTGCCGGGGGCGGTCGCCAGACCTCTGTGGGACCATCCATCCGCGCTGGCAAAATGGCCGCGCGCATCGACGGGCAGCAGGTCGGCATCCGGGTGTATTCTCATGGGCAACAGCTTTCGCAAACGCCATCGATGAAGACGCGGCACCGTCTCATGGCAAAGAACTCGGACAGTGCAGCCGGACCTGTTGCTCTGCTTTCCAATAGAACCCGTGTTCGCTTCAGGCTCTCCCCGCGGCATGGGGTGGGGGTAGCGGGCAAGGATTGCGTTGGAACGCAGCGCCAGGAAGACCTGTATCCTATGATCCGAGCCCGCCAGCCGCTGTTGCAAGCGCAATAAAGAATATGTCCGTCTCCCGAGATCCACAGATGGGGTGTCGCTATCGCGCATAAGCCAAATGGATCTTCGGTTGATTGCCTTGCTGGAGCGACCAACGAAGCCGTTTTTGTTTGGAAAAGACCCGGCTTTGTTGGATTATTTCCTGTTCGGAGCAGGAAAATTATAGTCAAAAAGGATGTGGTGCTCCTCCATATTGAGTAGCATTTTGCTGTTGAAATTAAAGAATTATCGTTTTTAACATCTCCCCATCAAAGCACTCGACAAGATGCTTGCTTTATAACGCCACCAAATCGCTGACGCGGCGATTGGTCAATCCATTCACCTACACATCACTATTGTCGGAGTCCTTCAGGCATCAATGGTGGCCGTGGCGGCAGGGAATGCCCCGGCGCGGAATGCCTCTGCTCTTCGAGCATGGAAGAAAGGCAATAGGGCCAATCGGTTGCGCACGACGCATGCGCCCGTCCAGCGGCGGACCTCACGGGGAGAGATCATGAAAATTGCAATTATCGGCAGCCGCGGCATGCACGCTTCCTATGGCGGAATCGAGCGGGTCCTCTGCGAACTCTGCCCCCGTCTGGCGGCTTTAGGGCACGAAGTGCATGTCTTCTCGGAAGCGGGATGTCCCCTGCCGGACAAGCCCGCTCCAGGCGTTCATATCGTCAAGGTGCGGGGCCTTCCCGGCAAGTACACGGAAACGCTGTCCCGTTCGGCACTGTCGCTCGCCATCGCGCTGACGCAGAGGTTCGACGTCATCAACCTTGTGGCGATCGGTCCGGGTGCCCTCAGCTTCATTCCCCGACTGGCCGGCAAGCCGACGGTGGTCAGCGTGCACGGGCTCGACTGGCGCCGGGACAAGTGGCCGTGGATCGCCCGCGTGCTGTTGCGTTCGGCGGAAAGGATGATCGTCCTGGCCGCGGATGAGATCACGGTGGTCTCCAGGCAGCTCGAAACCCACTTCGCCCAAGCGCACGGACGCGCCGTGGTTCACATACCGAACGGCCTGAACAGGCGCGACGTCCACCCCGATCAGGAGTGCCTGGACGACTTCGGGCTGGAGGCCGGCCGGTACGTCCTGTTCGCCAGCCGCCTGGTTGCCGAGAAGGGCGCGCATGAGCTCATCGAAGCGTTCAACGGTGTCGACACCGACATGAAACTCGTGATCGCCGGCGGCACCCGCTACGACCAGCGATACGCCGCGCGGCTGAGGGCCCTGGACACGACCGGGCGCTGCATCTTCACCGGCCACGTCACCGGACGGTCCCTCGACGCGCTGTTCGCCGGCGCCTATTTCTACGCGCTGCCGTCGCATCTGGAAGGGCTGTCCCTGTCGCTGCTTGAGGCGGTCGGCTTCGGCAAGGCGACGCTGGTCAGCGACATTCCCGAAAACATCGAGGTGGTGGGAGAGCACGGCCTCACCTTTCCGGTCGGCCGGGTGGACCTGCTGCGCGACCGGCTTCAGCAGCTGATCGATCATCCCCAGCTCGTCGAAGACATCGCCGCCCGTGTGCGCACCGCGGTGCCACGGCACTATGCGTGGGACACCCTGGCGCGGCGCTACGCGCAGACCTTCGAGGATCTGGTCGCGCGCCGCCAGCCGGGCGGGCGTCCGCAGTCGGCAACGCGCTGAGCGGGCAGGGGCCGGCTATGGCACAGCATCGCGCGGGCATTCCTGGTGTCGAAGGGCTGCGCGGTGTCGCTGCGGCGTCGGTCTCCGTGTACCACGTCTGGCTCTACGGTGCGCCGGACGGCTCGCGGGCCTCCTTCGGTCCGGTGGACACCCTGCTGTGGAACCTGCAGGCGGGGGTCGCGCTGTTCTTCGCCCTCTCCGGATTTCTGCTCTACCGTCCCTTTGCCCGTGCGATCCTGCGGAACGAGGCGCTGCCCGGCGTCCGGATCTATCTGATCCGCCGTGCCCTGAGGATCCTGCCGGCCTACTGGGTGGTGCTGTTGCTCGTCGCCGTCGTGCTCGAGGTGGCACGGACCGATATCGCGACGATGTCCGTCGGCTCTCTGGCCACGCGTCCCGGCGTTCTCCTCGCCAACATGGCGCTGGTCCAGAATTACAGCCCGGCCACGGCCCTCACGGGGATCGGACCGGCCTGGTCCCTGGCCGTGGAAGCGGTGTTCTATCTGGCGCTTCCGGTGCTCGCCACGCTGGCCTGGCGGCGGTCCGGTGCGGGTCAGGGCAGGGCGGCCCGTCTGCGGACCGCGCTGCTCCCCGCCGGCCTGCTGCTGCTGACGGGCCTGATCGGCAAGGCCGTCGCGGTCGCTCTCGCGCGGCAGGGAGTGCTGAGCGGCGACCCGTGGGACGGCAGCTGGTACGCCGTGCTGGCCCTGGGGTTCTGGTGCCACGCCGACCTCTTCACCTGGGGCATGGCGGTGGCGGTGCTTCACGTCGGAATGGAGGATGACCGGTTCGGCGTCCCGGCGGCGTGGCCGCGCTGGGCTGCCATCGGCCTCGCCGGGCTGGGGGCCGCCCTGGCGCTCCTCGCCGTGCGATATCCGGTTGGCGGAAAGCCCGTGTTCGACGTGCTTCTCGGGCCCGCGTGCGGCGTGCTGCTCGGTCTCATCGTGCTGCCGCGCGCCGCTGAACGGCCCCGATCATGGCTGGCCCGCGCGCTGGAGTGGCGGCCGGTCGCTGCCCTGGGCGTCATTTCCTACAGCCTGTTTCTCTGGAACGAGCCGGTCACGCTCTGGCTCGCGCGCCATGGCCTGAGCTGGAATGGCCGGGCCGGCTTCCTGGCCAACCTCGCGCTGGTTGCCGCCGTGGCCGGCGCCGCCGCCACCGCCACCTACCTGGGGATCGAGCGTCCGGCGCTCAGAGCCGGGCATGCCTCCCGGCGCAGCGCTCCTTCCGGCCCGCTGCCCACGGCCGATGGCCCGAAAGCCGTCGGTGTGCGCAACGGCGGCGTGTCGACGATGGCGGTGCTGATGGCCGCAACGGCCGTGTCCGGCCTGATCCTGGTCACGGCTGCCGCGCACGCGGCCGGTCGCGACCGTCCCTTCCGGGCGGACAGCCCCTGGAACACGCCGATCCCGCCGACCGCGGCCCGCACCCCGGTGCCGGGGCTTGCCGCGCTGCCGGTCGGCCTGTCGTCCTGGCTGGACCCGGACGCCTCTTCGATTCCGATCTTCACGGCTGCCGCGACCGACCCTCTGGTCCGGGTGCTCCACAACGACCGGACCTGGGTCATGGTCGCCAACGGCGCGTGGAGGCACACCGGCAACGGCGCGGCGACCGAGGCGGAGATCCGGCGGACGGCGACGCCGGTGTTTCCTCCCCACCACCCCTACGTCTCGCAGTCGGCGGAGCGGCTCAAGCTTCCGGTGCGGTTCGACAAGGTCACCGTGCCGCGCGGCGGGCAGTTCGTTCGCGCGCCGCGCGGGGTGCATCCGAGCCTGAATGCCGACGGCCATATGGTGGTCCGTCAGCCGGACGGGCGGATGCTGGAAACCTTCGCCACCGTCGTGCTGTCCGATGGCACCATCGTGTGCCAGACCTTCAAGATCACCGATCCCGGCGGCATGGGCGACGGCCGCCAGAACGGCGTCACCGCGTCGATGATTCCCGTCTACGCCGGTCTGATCCGCCGGGCCGAGTTCCGGGCCGGGGCCATCGAACACGCGGTCAAGATCGTCGTCCCGGCCGGTCTGCTCGACACTGCCTTCGTCTACCCGGCGCTTGCGTTCGACCGGGGCGCCCGTACCGAACAGCCGCCCTACTCGGGAACGCTGCCGATGGGTGCGCGGCTCGCCCTGCCGGCTGATGCGGACCTGGAACGCCTCGGGCTGACCACCGCATTCGGGCGCCTCCTGGCGCGGACGGCGTCGAGCTATGGCTTCATCGTCGTCGACCGCGGCGGCGCCGGCGTGACGCTGATGGTGGAATACGGTCCGCACGATCCGGCGCTCGATCGCTGGGACCAGGGGCACAGCGAGGATCTGGCCCGCATTTTCGCGAATCTTTCACGCGTGGAGCCGCCTTCACCGAACGGGGGACTTCCTCACCCGTGAACGCGGCCGCCGGTATTCTTTGGGGGGACATGGATGATGACCTCATTCTTGGATCACGATGCCGACACCGGCAAGCGCCAGCAGCCTCTCGTCGCGCATGCCGGCGTGCCCATCCGGTCTCGCGGGCTTCTCGGCAACGCGGCGCATCCGCTGCCAGCGAACGGCCGGGAGCGCGATGCCGCCCCGGCTGGGGCGGCACGCCTCTCCGGTTGCGTGCTGATCGTCGCGGGCCGTCGTCACGTCGCACGCCTCGCCGATGCGGTGCAGCGCGACAAGGGGGCCGGCTGCGCCGTTTTCACGCTGGACAGCGCCGCGCCGGGCCTTCCGTCCGGCCTGTCGGTCGAACAGGCGCTCTGCTTCGTGTCGGAAGGGATCATCCGCGACATCGTTATCGCGCACGGGCATTTCGGCGCGCAGGCGCAGGAAGCGTTCCTGGCGCCGTTCCTCACCCTCGACGTCGCCATCCACGAGACGGTCGGGGTGCATGGCGGAGGCCTTGGCGGAACATCGCTCTATTGCGGTGTCCCGGTGACGACGCTCCAGCGACCGGCGCTCAGCGACGCTCAGCGCCGGCTGAAGCGCGCGTGCGACCTGACCGTCTCGTTCGCGCTGCTGCTGGTCCTGTGGCCGCTCATGACCCTGATCGCGACGGGCGTCGCGCTGGAGAGCCCGGGGCCGGTCCTGTTCCGCCAGCAGCGCAGGGGCTACAACGGCCGCAGTTTCGAGATCCTGAAGTTCCGCTCGATGCACGTGCACAGCGGCACCGACGGGATAGCGCAGGCCAGGCGCCACGACCCCCGGACAACCCGGCTGGGCCGTTTCCTGCGGCGCAGCAGCCTCGACGAGCTGCCGCAGCTCTTCAATGTGCTGAACGGGGATATGTCGCTGGTCGGCCCGCGCCCGCACGCCGTCGAGCACGACATCGCGTACGGCAAGATCATTCCGCGCTATGCCCGGCGCCAGCGCGTGCAGCCGGGCATAACGGGCTTGGCGCAGATCCGCGGCCATCGCGGCGAAACCGCCACGCCCGACCAGATGGCCCGGCGGATCGAATGCGATCTCCAGTATATTGAGCGTTGGTCCTTCCTCGGGGACATCCGCATCCTGGCGGTCACCGCCTTCGTCGGCTTCTTCCACGACAACGCCTACTAGGACGAAGCCCGCGCCATGACCTTGCCGGGCCGTGTGGCGGGGTTCGGAGTGGAGCGCGTCCGCCCTCTCCGAACCCCGCCGCGCCCGGCCGGCGTCAGGCCGCTTCGAGGTGGTGCAGCAGCTCGAAGCCGAGGGGGGGCGTGTCGTCATGGCCGTGCACGTGCGTCAGCATGCCGGCCGTGTCGTGACCCACCTGTTCCACCCGCGGCTCCTGGGAAACGAGCTGCTGGTAGAGGTCCAGCTGCGCCGCCGCCGCGGTGGGCGCCGGGAAGTAGGTCTTGTCGGCGCTGACGACCAGCGTCCCGTTCCACCACATGCTGGACTGTCCGGCGGTCACGTCCTTGCCGTCCAGGGCGCCCTTGTCATAGGTCACGATGGGGGCGGTCGGCAGCACCGCCTTGCCGTTGATCGTGATCTTGTTGACGAACAGGTTGCGGTCCTGGTTGCCGGCGCTGCCGTCGTTGTCGTACTGCACCTGCACCTTGTGCGCCTGGTCGGTGCTCAGCGTGGTGGTGAAGGTGTAGTCCTTGGCGGTGGTTCCGCTCATCGCCTCGCCCACCTTCACCCCATCGATCAGCAGGTTGAAGTGGGCGTTCACGCCGCGGGCCGCGGTGCCGTAGGCGTTCACCACGACCTGGGTCGTGCCCGGCACCGGCACCGGCGTCGGGATGGGGGTCGGGTCGGTCGTCGTGGCGCCCAGGGTGAAATCCTGGGCCGTCAGCATGGACTTGGAGACGTTCTTGAGGAGAAGCGTCTGCCCGCTCGCGATGGTCAGCGCGACGTCGCTGCCGACCTGGACGGTGGCGGCCTGAACGCTGCTGAACGAGGTGAAGGCCGTCGCCGACAGGTCGATGCGGTCGGCCTGTCCCCAACTGCCGCTGAAGTCGAGGATCGTGTCGTTGCCCTCGCCCGTGCGGATGACGAAGAGGTCCGCGCCCAGCCCTCCCGACAGCTTGTCGTTCCCCGCGCCGCCGTCCAGGGTGTCCTGCCCGGCCTCGCCGTAGAGAAGGTCGTTGCCGCCGAGGCCGCTCACCCGGTCATTGCCGGCGCCGGCGTAATAGACGTCGTTCAGCGCACCGCCGGTGAGCACGTCGGCACCGTCGAGCGTCGTGCGCTGGGTCACGCCCATGATCTTGCGCAGATCGGCGTCGAGCGCGCTGTTCCACGTGTCGACGGCCGAGGTGGTCACGTCGTTCTCCGTCATGAGCGTAACGCCGCTGCCGCCGCGATCCGTCACGATGAAGCCGTACTTCTGGGCGGCCGTCGCGATCATGCGGCCGATGGTGGACTGCAGGCCGAGCGTGCCGAGATCGACACCCTTGGGAATGGCCAGGTGCCCACCCATGGGCACGGTGCCGGAATAGGGCGGATTCTCCGTCAGCGCGCCGCGGTCGAAGGACAGCGCCGGATACACATAGGAGGCGTCCAGCAGTCCGGCCGGCAGGACGACCTTGATGGCGTGTTCGATCGAGCCGCGGTCGATGTCCTCCTGCGTGATCAGTCCGGCGTAGACCGGAATCATCGACGCGGTGACGCCGTTCTGCGATCCGTCACCGTTCAGCGCCGGATCGGTCACGTTGTAGGTCTGCGCGACGATGGTGCCGTCCGAGAGGACCACCGTCCCGAAGGTCTCCAGAACCTTTCCGTCGGGCTGGTAGACCACCATGTGGCCGTCCGCGTTCGCGGTGGGCTTGACGCCCGCGGGGACATAGAAGCGCGGGGCGGTCCCGGTCGCCGCGGGGATGGCGTTGTAGTCGCCTTCCAGCTTGAACTGGGTTCCCGACTGGGAAACGTAGGTGTGGTAGGGGTAGGGGAAGTTGACCGAGGAGGTGGAGCGGATCGACTGCTCGACGCTCGTCGTGTTGTTCACGTTCTGCCACTCGCCGGAATACACCTCCCACCAGGTGTTCGGGTTGTAGAGCAGGTTGACCTGCTGGCTCGATGTCGAGGCCTGGTAGACAGGGACGGAAGAGCCGTTGTAGGGCAACCAGGACGAGAGGCCGACCGCCTTGGAGGCCAGATCAGGAACCGTTACGGAGGTGGCAGTTGTCGGAATGGTTTCATTCCAGATGCTCTTGCCCTGGAAGGGCCTTTCATATGCATTCGGCATTTTAGCTTCCCTTGTATGGCATTCTCCTCTCTTTCTTTATTCCTGTCGCCGGCGGTTTCCCTGGTACAAGGATGGGCCAAAATTTGTGTCGCAAAACGAGGGTCCGCCAGATCGGCGCCTTCTCCATCGCACCCTCCGCGCCCAGGGTACGCCCGTAGCGCTTGCGCATCATCACTAGGGAGGACGCCCCGCGCCGCGTGACGCCCCCCAACGCCGGACGGCACGGCCGCAGGCCCTCATCCAGCCTTCCCTGTAAGCCTTTTTAAGCAAAACGGCGCCGTTCTCCCTTGGCCGACTAACCATCATTGAAGTGGCGACAGCTGATGGAAGGCCATGCTAGCTATTCTTCTCGAGTATTCCGCGACTTTCTCCGCCAAGTCTTGCCCTTGGAAGCGCATTTGCGCTTCCCGCTCTGGCCGAAATAGCCTGTTCCTTGGCGGAAGAGGCGGTCGCTCTGAGAAAAAAGGGGAGCTTCTGCATGCACAGCGTACTCAGGAGCATGATGGGCGACCTGCCCGTCTCCGAGCATCGCTTCTTTCCCGCGAGGTCCACCCCGGCCGGCGTGCGGCCGGCGGAGACCGATGCCGACCGGCTGGTGCGGCGTGTCATGGACGTCGCCGTGTCGATCCTGGCGCTCTGCATGCTTCTGCCGCTTTTCGCGCTCGTCGCCCTGCTCATCAAGGCGGATTCCCCTGGTCCGGTCTTCTTCGCGCAGACCCGGTGCGGCCGCGGCGACCGTCCGTTCAAGATGCTGAAGTTCCGCACCATGACCAGCGACGCCGAACGGCGGCTCGCCCAGGTGTTGGCGGCCTGCCCCGCGGCGCGTGCGGAGTACGAACGCCACCACAAGCTGACGCACGATCCGCGCATGACGCGCCTCGGCCGCTTCCTGCGGCGCAGCAGCATCGACGAACTGCCGCAACTGGTGAATGTGCTGAGGGGCGACATGGCGCTGACGGGACCACGCCCCTACCTGCCGGACGAGCGGGCGGAGATCGGCGCGGCGCTTCCGGTGATCCTGAGCGTGCGGCCGGGTCTCACCGGGCTTTGGCAGATCTCCTCGCGCAACCGGTCGACGTTTGCGGAGCGCGTGGCGGTGGATTGCGCCTACATCCGGCATCGCTCGCTGAAGATGGACGTTCTTATTCTCCTCGCCACGATCCCGGCCGTGGTGAAGGCGCGTGGCGCCTCCTGATACGGACGGCGTGAAACCCCCAAAGACGCTGCACATCATCGAGGTGCCGACGGCTCCCGCCTCGGCGAAGACGGCATCGCGCGGCCGGAGGACTGCTACGGCCGCGCCTGAGCGCGAAGGCGCCGAAGATCCTCCGCGAGGGCCGACAGCCCGTTCTCCGTCGTCAGCAGCGCATCGACGCCCAGGCGCGACGCCTCGCGCCGGAGCGCCCGGCTGATCCGGCCGACGATGACCGCGACGGCGGGGCGGGCCTCCAGCGCCAGCACGCGGACGAGCACCGCTCCGCAAGGACCCTTGGTCAGGTCCGGACGATCCATCGTGATCAAGACGACGTGCATGCCCCGCAGGGTCGCCGGGAGGTCGGCCCCGGCCTCGGCTGACGAGGCCGGCTTCACCTTGATGTCGCCGACGGTGCTCAATGCCGCCGCCAGGCTGTCCCGGAACAGGGCGCGGTCGTCGATGAGGCTCACAAGCATGGGTCCCCGGTCAAGCCAGTGCACGGATCCCTTCGGCTCCGCGGAACGTCCCGCTTCGCCGTTGCTCCCGATCAGGGGGCGATGCCCGTCCTCCGGCTCTCCAAGTGGAAGCATGGTGGCCTCCATCGCGCGCCAGCGTATGGAATCGCGCTGGTACAAATGTCATTCCGCATCGGTGGGTTTATAAATAGATAATTAGAGGCACGGCGCTCTCCCATGCCTATCAAATGGAATATCACGGCGGTGCGCTGGAAAATTTGCGAATGCGCGCGCTGATGCAACCGCCGCGCGGCGCTTCTCATGGCGATCATTCAATCAATGCTTCTCAAAGCGCGTCCCATCGGAAGTGATGATTTCCAGGATTCGATCGGTGAGCGGTGCCCTCAGGGGGGTGAGCCCTGGGTGATTGCCATGGAGGATGGAAAATATCCGTTCTCTGGAAACAATATTTTGAATGCCATGCGGTCACACCCTGTGGTTTCGTTTCCTAACGATAACAAACGTGAAGTTACCAAGCAAACATAGCCAACGTACAGAAATTTAGCTTGGTCGCTGGCGTAGCGATGCTGCTTCGGAGTGCTTCATCCAATTATGTGGTAGCGATAAAATTGTGATTGACTCCTTCCATGCCATGAAAGCCTATAATACACAGAACAATAAAGAGCTCTTCCTTGCATTCGATGGCCGGGGGGCTTTGACAGAGCACCCCATCATGGTGGCATGCCTGCTTTGCCACAGGGTGGGGCGCAAGTGAGAGGTGGTGGGGGTTCATTCTGGGCCATACCCTTTGCGACTTCGGCCGGACTTCGAATGCTCAAGAACATTGCCACCGGCTATGGGAGTAAATTGAGACTCCCTTGCAAGAAGCAGGGCAGAGATATGTACACGGACAAGAACACTGTCAGAATTCGTCCCGCATACCACGAGGAGCCGCTCACCGCGAAGCTTGAGCCGACGCCGGCGGCACGCGACAGGATGTGTGCCAGGGACCGGCTCCAGGCCATCGTGCTGGACGGCAGCGTGCTCACGCGGGAATGCCTGGCGGTCAGCCTCAGGAACCTGGACCGCGGACTGCACGTGAAGGCGGTGGCGTCGGTCGAGGAGGTGGAGGCCGCGTGCCATGGCGCGACATCCCCCGACCTGATCGCCTGCAACATCACGGGGATGAGCGAACCGGCGGCTTTCGAGCTGATCCGGCACCTCATCGGCATCCTGGGATGCATCCCCCTGGTTGTCCTGACCGACCGGGAGGATGCCGGCCTGGTCCTGAAGGCTCTTCAGCTCGGGGTGCGGGGGTACGTCGTCAGCAGCTTGGGGCTGGCGGTGGCCCTCGGGGTCATTCGGCTGGTGGCGGCGGGGGGGACCTTCGTACCGGTGTCGTCCTTCACCGCGCTGGCGCAAGGCCAGACGTCGGACCCGCTCCAGGCGTGCCCGCCGGAGGGCGACGCCGGGACTCCGGCGGACACCGGCGACCTGACGCCGCGCCAGATCGCGGTGCTGAGCTGCCTTCGCGAGGGGAAGGCGAACAAGATCATCGCCTACGAACTCGGGATGTGCGAGAGCACCGTCAAGGTTCACGTGCGGAACATCCTGAAGAAGCTCGGCGCGACCAACCGCACGCAGGCCGTCTACCTCACGCACCACCGCGGTGGCTGACCGTCGCACCCTGACGCGACGGCGCGGCCGGCGGCGAAGCGCCGGATGTGTGAGGCAGCCAACAGTCCGCGGGGGAATCCTCGGGTAGGGTCACGCTGCCGATGCCCTGGTGGGGCCGGCACGCCAATCCCTCCTGGAGGCTTTCCGCATGGTCCGCACCCCCGTGTTCCCGGCGTCCGCCCCCGTGGCGCTCCGGCCTCCCACCCCCTGCGGCACGGGGGCGGCACCATGAGGACGGCGCCGTCGGAGCTGTGGCGGAGCCTGGGATCGTGCCGGGGCGCCCTGCTGGCCGCCGGGCTGCTGAGCCTGTTCGTCAACCTCCTGCAGCTCGCCTCGCCGCTCTACATGATGCAGGTCTACGACCGGGTGCTGAACAGCCGCAGCGAAGGCACCCTGGCGATGCTCACGCTCATCGCGTTGGGCATGATGCTGGTGTCCGCCCTGCTGGAGCTGTGCCGCGCGCGGGTGCTGGTGCGCACCGGGGCGATCCTCGACGAAACGCTGAACGTCCGGCTGTTCGACGCCCTGTTCGAACGGCAGCTGCGCGCGCCCGGCGGGTCCCGGACGCAGCCGTTGCAGGATCTGACCACGCTGCGCCAGTTCATGACCGGGTCGGGCCTGTTCGCCTTCTTCGATGCTCCCTGGGCGCCGGTCTTCATGGCGGTGCTGTTCCTCTTCCACCCGCTGCTCGGCGGCATCGCGCTCGGCGGCGGGGGCCTGCTGTTCCTGCTGGCGCTCGCCAGCGAGGCCGCCGCCCGCGCGCCGCTGCGGCAGGCCAACGCCGAGGCGACCGCCAGCCTGCACGCCGCCGACGCCGCCCTGCGCCACGTCGAGGTGGTGGAGGCCATGGGCATGCTGCCGGGCCTGCGCCGCCGCTGGCAGCGGCGCCACCGCGGCATGCTGGGGTATCAGGCGCAGGCCAGCGACCGCTCCGCGCTGCTCGCCGCCGCCAGCCGCTTCACGCGCGTCGCCTTGCAGACGTCGCTGCTCGGCGCCGGCGCCTACCTCGCCATCGCCGGCGCGATCACGCCGGGCATGATGATCGGCGCCTCGATCCTCGGCGGCAAGGCGCTGGCTCCGGTGGACACCGCGGTCGCCGGCTGGAACGGTCTGGTCGGCGCCCGCATGGCGTGGCGCCGGCTGGCGGAGCTGCTGGAGGCCGCGCCGCCCGCCCCGGCGCGCATGGCGCTTCCCGCCCCCGCCGGCCGCGTCGCGTTCGAGGGCGTGGCGGCGGCGCCTCCGGGCGCCGCGGTGCCGACGGTGCGGGCCCTCTCCTTCACCATCGCGGCGGGCGAGGCGGTGGGCATCGTCGGCCCCAGCGCCGCCGGCAAGTCGACGCTGGCCCGGCTGCTGGTCGGCGTGTGGCATCCCCGCGCCGGCACGGTGCGCCTGGACGGCGCCGACCTGGCGGCGTGGCCGCGCGCGGCGCTCGGGCCGCACATCGGCTACCTGCCGCAGGACGTGGCGCTGCTGGACGGCACCGTCGCCGAGACCATCGCCCGCTTCGGTGACGTCGATCCCGGCGCGGTGGTGGCGGCGGCGCGCCGGGCCGGCGTGCACGACATGATCCTGCGCCTGCCGCAGGGCTACGACACCCCGGTCGGCGACGGCGGCATGGCGTTGTCCGGCGGGCAGCGGCAGCGCCTTGGGCTGGCGCGGGCGCTCTACGGCGACCCGGCGCTGCTGGTCCTGGACGAGCCGAACGCGAACCTGGACGAGGAGGGGGAGGCGGCGCTGCTCGCCGCCATCGTCGCGCAGAAGGACGCCGGCCGGACCCTCGTCGTCATCGCCCACCGGCCGAGCCTCCTGTCGGCCGTGGACACGGTGATGGTGATGCGCGACGGCATGGTCGCGCTGCACGGCCCGCGCGCCGAGGTGCTGGCCAAGGTGACGCGGCCCATCGCCGCCGCCCGTCCGCCGTTGGCCGCGGCCTGCCCGGCATGACCCGCAACCGATCGGACTGGAGAGGAACCATGGACCGCTTTCCAATGGGGACGGCGATGGGGGCCGTGGCCCTCGACCGGCCGGCGCCGCCGGTGCCGACCAGTGTGCGCGGGCCGGCGCTGGCCGGGCTGCTGGTCATCGCCACCGCCTTCGGCGGCTTCGGCGGCTGGGCGTCGCTGGCGCCGCTGAACAGCGCCGTCGTCGCCCAGGGCACGGTGACCGTCAGCGGCAGCCGCCGCGACGTGCAGCACCTGGAGGGCGGCATCGTCCGCGACCTGCTGGTGCGCGACGGCGACGTGGTGGCGGCCGGCGACGTGCTGCTGCGCCTGGACGCGTCCCGCGCCGCCGCCAGCCTGGGCGTGCTGCGCGCGCAGCTCGACGCCGATCTGGCGCAGGAGGCGCGCCTGCTCGCCGAGCGCGGGCAGCGCGACGAGCCGGCCTTCCCCGACGAGCTGCTGGCCCGTGCCGGGGAGCCCGGGGTGGCCGACATCCTCGCCGGGCAGCGGCTGCTGATGGAGACGCGGCGGCAGGCGCGCGACGGGCAGGTGTCGATCCTGCGCCAGCGCGTCGCGCAGTACCAGGAGCAGATCGGCGGCCTGAACAGCCAGATCCTGGAGAAGCGGCGGCAGCTCGCCCTGCTGGCCGAGGAGCTGGCGGACAAGCGCTTCCTGTTCGGCAAGGGCTATTCGCCCAAGGCGCAGATCCTGGCGCTGGAGCGCGAGTCCGCGCGCCTGAACGGCGAGATCGGCGAGCACGGCGGCGACATCGCCCGCGCGCGCCAAGCCATCGGCGAGGCCGAGCTGCAGATCATCCAGGTCTCCCGCACCTTCCAGGACGACGTGGCGCAGGAGCTGCGCAAGGTGCAGGTGGAGATCGCCGACCTGCGCGAGCGCTTCGCCGCCACCGGGGACATGGTGCGTCGGCTGGACGTGCGGGCGCCGGTGGCCGGCACGGTGGTCGGCCTGACCGCCCACACCGAGGGCGGCGTCATCGCCCCAGGCTCGGTGGTGATGCAGATCGTGCCGCGGCACGAGCCGCTGGTGGTGGAGGCGCAGGTGGCGCCCAACGACGTCGGCCACCTGCACCCGGGCCAGGAGGCCGGCGTGCGCTTCCCCGCCTTCGCCGGCCGCACCACCCCGCCGGTCTTCGGCAGCGTCGAGCAGGTCTCCGCCGACCGCATGGTCGACCAGCGCACCGGGCTTCCCTACTACCTCGTGCGCGTCACCGTGCCCGACGCCGAGCTGAAGCGGCTGGAGGACCGGAAGGTCATCGCCGGCATGGCCGCCGACGTGATGATGACCACCGGCGAGCGCACGGCGCTGCACTACCTGGTGTCGCCCCTGCTGGACATCCTGGCGAAGTCCATGCGGGAGCGGTGAGGGGGAGGGCACCGCTCCCCCGGACGACACGGATCCGCCGGCCGTCTCCGCACCGACGGAGACGGCGTCGGCGGCTTTTGCCGTCGGCATTTGTTTGCGCGCATCGCTCCCGTTGCCGGCGTCATCTTGGATCAACTGCAAAACTGTGGCCCAGCTCACAGTTGGGTACCCGCGACGTCTCTATCGTCGGGAGTCTTGGTCACGCTCTGCACAGTCCCAGAACGGATAGGAGACTTCCCATGGCCCTGAACTCACTTTGCAGCACGCCGGTCGCCACCGGCGACAACGTCTACGTCAAATCCCTGCTCAACGGGGGGTGGCGGTGGGACACCTTCAGCCAGACCGGCGACACCAACATCGTCCGCTGGGACATCGACGGCACCGGCTGGACCGCCGATCAGGTCGCCGCGCTGCGGGCGGCGGCCGAGCAGTCGTTCAGCGCGTGGTCCGACGTCGCGCACATCAACTTCCAGCACGCGCCCAACGCGAACAGCGCCGAGATCCTGCTCCACATCTCCCACTCCAAGGACATCGCCAACTACGGCGGCTACGCCGGCACGCCCGGCGAGGCGACGGCGCAGCACTCGGTCCCCGGCAACGCCACGCTGCCGCTGACCGACGTCGGGCGCGCCCACGTCTACGTCGCCATCGACGGCACCGGCGGGGCCAACGTGCCGATCTGGAGCACCATCGGCGGCAAGCCGGTCATCTCGGAGTCCGGGGGCGAGCTGATCACCCACGAGATCGGCCATGCCATCGGCCTGGCGCACCCGCACGACAAGGGATCGCAGGGGCAGTCGGACCTCTTCCCCGGCGTCGACGGCAAGACGCCGGCCGGCGCGTCCACCCCCATCCAGAACGACCTGGGGGACAACGCGCTCAACCAGAAGCTCTACACCATCATGTCCTACAACGAGGCGCAGCTGCCGGTGTCGAGCCCGGCCGGCGGCCCGCAGGGCGGCCCGGTCAGCACGCCGATGGCCTTCGACATCGCCGCGACCCAGCAGATCTACGGCGCCAACACCGATCACCATGGCGGCGACGACACCTACGTGCTGCCGGAGCCCGGCTCCGCCCAAGGCGCGGCGTGGCAGTGCATCTGGGACACCGGCGGCCACGACCGGATCATCTACGAGGGCACGGCCAACGCCGTGATCGACCTGCGGCCGGCGACGCTGGACGACTCGCCGACCGGCGGCGGCATGGCCTCCTACACGTGGCGGTCGACCTCCACCGACCTGCAGTTCGGGCGCGGCGGCACCATCGCCGCGGACGTGACCAACGCGCTGCCCGACCAGGGCGGCGTCACCGGCGTCGTCATCGAGGACGCCTGGGGCGGCGCCGGCAGCGATTCCATCTGGGGCAGCGCCGCCGACAACGTGCTGCACGGCGGCGACGGCAACGACGTGCTCTACGGGCTGGAGGGCAACGACATCTTCAATGGCGATCCCGGGAACGACGTGATGGACGGCGGCCCCGGCAACGACAAGTTCGTCTTCGAGCTGAATTTCGGCGCCGACCACATCGACTCCTTCGACCCCGACCCGACCGACGGCCAGGACCTGCTGGACATCGCCGAGACCGGCGTGACCGAGGCCAGCTTCAGCGCCGAGGTCGGGATCTCCCAGGTCGGAAGCGACACCGAGATCCACATCGGCAGCAACATGATCACGCTGGTCGGGGTGGACGCCCACACGATCGACCAGAGCGACTTCGTGTTCGTGTGATCCCGCCGCATCCCCCGCACCACCCCAGCGCATGGAGGCTTCCATGGCGTCGCCCTTCACCGTCAACAACTGGACCGTCACCACCCTGGGCGCGGAAAGCGCCGACCCGGTCGTCAACGTCACCGGCACGTCCGGAAGCGTCCGGCTGTCGCCGTCGTTCGTCGACTCAGCGCCCGTCACCTACGTGTTCAAGGACAACCTGCCGAACGACATCGTGTCGAACGACCTGCGCTTCGACCTCGACCTCAGGGTCCGCAACGCGTCGGACTTCGCCGTCAACCAGCTGACGGTCGATACCCTGACCATGCCGCCGACGACCCACATCGTGAACGACGTCAACGCGCTGCACCCGACGCTGGCGCATTTCCACCCGGCGGCGGCGCCGACGCCCGGCACCTATTTCGACTATGCCGGCTACAAGACCGGCACCAACGAGAACACCGGCACCAACCTCAACGGCGCCAACCACGTGTACCTGACCGGCACCCAGGCGGGTTGGGACGAGAACACCGGCTGGGGCGCGTCCAAGGTGCACCACTGGGACGGCCAGTTCGCGCTGATCACCACGCCGGTGCCGATCGGCGACTTCGGCGGCATGTTCGACGGGCTGAAGGGCGGTCCGCACTTCACCTGGAAGTCGGTCTGGTACGCCACGACGGAGGGGCAGTCCTACACCGGCGAAACCTTCGAGGACCTCGCCTACGGGCAGGCCGGCGACAACCTGATGGCCGGCGGCTACGGCCGCGACGGCCTGGTCGGCGGCGAGGGCAACGACACCCTCAACGGCGAGCAGGACGGCGACTTCCTGTGGGGCCAGACCGGGGACGACAGCCTGAACGGCGGCGTCGGCAGGGATTGGCTGGACGGCGGGCCCGGCAACGACACGCTCAACGGCGACTACGACGGCGACTGGATGGCCGGCGGGCCCGGCGACGACCTCTACTACGTCAACGACGACGCCGACGCGGTCCAAGAGTTCATCGGCGGCGGCTACGACCGCGTGATCGTCAGCACGCTCTACTACAGCATGTCGAACTGGGTGGAGGAGGCGACGCTCGAGCATTCGGCCGGCCGCGACGTGTCCGGCAACGAGACCGACAACGTGATCAACGGCAACGGCTTCAACAACACGTTCTACGGCCTGTCGGGCAACGACCGGATGAGCGGCGAGGACGGGGCCGACTGGATGGAGGGCGGCTTCGGCAACGACACGCTGGTGGGCGGCCCCGGCGACGACACGCTGGACGGCGGCGACGATGCCGACACGCTGGAAGGCGGTTCGGGCAAGGACCAGCTCACCGGCGGCCTCGGCACCGACCAGCTGACCGGCCACGAGGACGCCGACCGCTTCGTCTTCCTCCGCGCCGACGAGATCGGCAAGGGGCTGGAGGGCGACACCGTCACCGACTTCTCCCAGGCCCAGGGCGACACCATCGAGCTGAAGGGCATCGACGCGAACACCGCGAGCGTGGAGGACGACGCCTTCAGCTACATCGGCGACCAGGCGTTCACCGGCGTCGCGGGGCAGCTGCGGTTCGTCGATGGCACCCTGCAGGGCGACGTCGACGGCGACAGTGCCGCCGACTTCGAGCTGCATCTGGTCGGGGTGCCCTCGCTGGCGGCGGCGGACCTGATCCTGTGACCGGGCCGTCCGTCCGCACACCCCCACACCGCGCCAACCCCACAGGAGGCCACCCATGACCACCTCGACCTTCACCCTGAAGGACTGGACGGTCTACGCCCTGTCCCCCGAGACCGCCCCGGCCAGCTTCGACGCGGCGAGCAACACGCTGTCGCTGTCGCCGTCGCTCACCGACACGGCGCCCATCGTCTACCAGTTCTACGACAACCACTTCGACATCGGCAAAACCTCGGCCCAGGTGCAGAACGACCTGCGCTTCGATCTCAACCTGAAGCTCGCCAACGACGGCCGCGCCGCCTTCTCCGACTTCATCGTCGATGCGGTGACCATGCCGCCGGTGAACATCGTCGGCAACGACGCGCACCCGACGCTGGCGCACTTCCACCCCTCGGCGATCACCACGCCGGGCAGCCTGACGCAGTCCAACGCCTACCGGCTCGAGATGGAGTCCAGCTACGGCAACACGCTGCCGAACCTGAACGGCGCCACCCGCGCGCACCTGTTCGGCGACCTTGTGGAGCCCGGCGAGACGGCGAGCTGGACCGCCGCCAAGGTGCACCACTGGGACGGCGTCTTCTCGCTGGTGATCACCCCCATCACCTCGGCCACCTACTACGCGCCGTACGGCGACGCCGGCAACCGCCTGCAAGGGCTCAGCACCACCAGCCCGGCGAGCGGCGCGCAGGTCGCCTACGAGAACGTGGAGAACCAGCACTATTCCCCCGACGTCATCGGCACCGCGCGCAACGACCTGCTCGTCGGCGCCGACGGCGACAGCAGCATCACCGGCGGCGACGGGCGCGACACGGCGCTCGGCCGCGACGGCAACGACACCCTGGACGGCGGGCACGACGGCGACTTCCTGTACGGCGGGAACGGCACCGACACGGTCCTGGGCGGCGATGGCAACGACGTCGCCGATGGTGGGGCGGGCGCCGATTCCGTGGATGGCGGGACGGGCGACGACCTGCTCCTCGGCGGGGCCGGCAACGACACGCTGGTGGACGGCGCCGGCAACGACACGATGGACGGCGGGCTGGACGACGACACCATGGACGGCGGAGCCGGTGACGACGTGATGACCGGCGGCTACGGCATCGACCACGTCAACGGCGGCGCCGGCAACGACCAGATCAAGGGCGACGTCGGCGACGACCAGATGCAGGCCGGCGACGGCAACGACACGGCGAACGGCGGCGAAGGGGCGGACTGGGTGACCGGCAACGCCGGCGACGACGTGGTCTACGGCGGCTTCGGCGTCGACACGCTGAACGGCGCCGACGGCAACGACACGCTCGACGGCGGCCCCGACGCCGACCTGGTGATCGGCGACGGCGGCCTCGACCATCTGACCGGCGGCGAGGGGGCCGACCGCTTCGACTTCAACCGCGTCAGCGACAGCCGCGCCGGCGCCGAGCACGACGTGATCGAGGACTTCGGCCTCGACACCGGCGACCGCTTCGACGTGGCCGGCATCGACGCCAAGTCGGGCAGTGGGGCGGCCAACGACGCCTTCACCTACATCGGCGACGACGCGTTCCACGGCGTCGCCGGCGAGCTGCGCTACGCCGGCGGGTTCGTGCAGGCCGACGTGAACGGCGACCGGACGGCCGACTTCGAGGTGGAGATCGTCGGCGCACCGGCGCTGGAGGTGCAGCACTTCATCCTGTAGGGGCGCGGCGGCCGCCCCGACCGGAGCGGGGCGGCCGCCGTCAGGAGGGCTCCTCCGGGTGCGCGCGTTCGAACGCCCACACGCGCTCGAAGCCGATCATGCGGACGAAGTCGGGGAAGGGGTACAGCGTCCCGTCCCAGTCCCGGCTCGACCCGGCGGCCTTGATGTGCGCGTAGAGCGCCTGCAACGCCCCGGCCGCGGCCAGCAGCCCGGCGACCGGGAAGATCGCCACCTTGTACCCCAACGCCTCCAGCTCGCCGCGGCCGAGCAGCGGCGTGCGCCCGCCCTCGACCATGTTGGCGAGCAGCGGCACGCCGAAGGTGCGGCCGATCCGCTCCATCTCCTCGACGCTTTCGGGGGATTCGATGAACAGGATGTCGGCGCCGGCTTTCAGGAAGGCCTCGCCGCGCCGCAGCGCCTCGTCCAGGCCGTGCGCGGTGCGGGCGTCGGTGCGGGCGACGATCAGGAAGTCCTTCGACGCGCGCGCCTCGGCCGCCACCTTGACCTTGCGGGCGGCGTCGGCCAGCGGGATGACGCGGCGGCCGGGCGTGTGGCCGCAGCGCTTCGGGAACTCCTGGTCCTCGATCTGGATGGCCTGGGCGCCGGCCGCCTCGTAGCCGCGCACCGTGTGGTCGACGTTGAGCAGGCCGCCGTAGCCGGTGTCGCCGTCGGCGATCAGCGGCGTGGCGGTACCCTCGGCGATCTGGCGCACCCGGCCGACCATGTCGGTGTAGGTCGCCAGCCCGGCGTCGGGAAGCCCGAGGTGCGAGGCGACGACGCCGAAGCCGGTCATGTACAGCGCGTCGAACCCGGCCGCGTCGGCGAGCTTGGCGGAGACCATGTCGTACACGCCCGGCGCCACGATCAGACCCGGCTGGCGCAGCCGTTCGGCTAGGGTGGTCATTGGAACATGCCTGTGGTTGGGGACAGATTTGCTTTCCCTCCCCTGCCTCCGGCGGGGGAGGGAGGGGCCCGCGCAGCGGGAGGGTGGGGGCTACGGCACCGGCGGCAGGCGTTGATTCTCGGGCACGCCGCTGCCCCCACCCAACCCTCCCCCAGCGGAGCTGGGGGAGGGCATTCTCTCTCTCCGCGTCACCGCGCCGGGTAGGTGATCTTGCCCGCCGCCTTGTCGGCCGGCCACACCACCTCCTGGCCGCCGTCCGGCTTGTACTGCACGGCGATCATGCTCTTGTCGGTGATCAGCTGGTGCTTGCCGCCCATCTCCGACGCCGTGTAGGCGACCTTGCCGTAGGGCGTGTCGAAGGTCATCGACGCCAGCCCGGCGAGGATCTTGCCGCGGTCCCACGAGCCCGCCGCCTTGGCCGCGTCGATCAGCGTCCGCATGGCGACGTAGCCCTGCACGGCGCTGGAGACGATCTCGCCGCCGCGCTTGGCCTCGGCCTTCTTCACCCAGTCGGCGAGGCCGGGGGTGGACTGCTTGGCCGACCACAGGTCGATGACCACCACGTTGTCGCCGGCCGGGCCGAAGTCGGAGCGCTTCTCGCCCGCCCCCTGGGTGACCAGCAGCTTCGGCTTGACGCCCAGCTGGTCGGCCTGCCGGGCAATCTGGATGTTGTCGCCCGAATAGCCGATGATGAACAGGATGTCCGGGTCCAGCCCCTTCACCCGGTTGAGGATCGGCGCGAAGTCGGGGGTGCCGGCGCGGAAGGGCTCGTTCATCACCACCTCCAGCCCGGCCTCCTTGGCGTACTGCTGGGTGAACTTTGAGCCGTCGGTGCCGTACAGCTTGTCTTCGTACGCGATGGCCAGCGTCTTGGCGCCGGGGATGCTCTTGAAGAAGTTCACCGCCGCCTTCTGGCGGTGATAGTCCCAGATGTAGATGTGATAGTACCAGTCGTTCTTGCCGAACGCCTCCTCCAGCCGGACCGAGGAGGAGCCGGCGTGCATGAAGATCGGCTCGAAACGCTGCAGGGCGTTGAGGAGCGCGTAGTCCGACGTGCTGCCGAAGCCGCCGACGAAGGCGTCGACCTTGTCCTGGGTGGCCAGCTTGGCGGCGACGGTGGCCGAGGTGTTGGGCTCGCCCTTGGTGTCCTCGACGACCAGCTCGATCTTGCGGCCGAACAACCCGCCGGCGTCGTTGGTTTCCCCGGCGGCGTACTGGATGCCCCAGAGGATCTGGTTGCCGCCGCCGGCCAGCGCGCCGGTCAGCGGCAGCGGCACGCCGATCTTGAGCGG
This sequence comes from Azospirillum sp., assembly GCF_050789165.1. NCBI lineage: Bacteria > Pseudomonadati > Pseudomonadota > Alphaproteobacteria > Rhodospirillales > Azospirillaceae > Azospirillum > Azospirillum sp. The sequence goes on along the minus strand of NZ_JBOZRT010000100.1, from coordinate 45,723 downwards.
CGGCTGTTGCGCCATGGCGGGAGCGGCGGCCATCGCCGCGGCCGCCAGCAGGCTTGCGAGTATCCGTCTCATGGTCCGTCCCTCCCCGTTGTTTTCGTTGGCTATAGTCCCAGATACGCGACCCTCAGCCGCTCGTCGTGGCGCACCGCGTCGACCGGCCCGGACAGCGCCACGTGCCCCTCGTCGAGCACCAGACAGGTGTCGGCGATGCCCATGGCCGCGGCGAAGTTCTGCTCCGCCATCACGATGGCGCAGCCGGCCGACGCCTTGATGCGGCCGAGCGCCTCGAACAGCTCCTCGACCAGCTTCGGCGCCAGACCGGCCGAGGGCTCGTCGAGCATCAGCACCCGCGGCTCGATCATCAGCGCACGGGCGATGGCCAGCATCTGCCGCTGCCCGCCGCTCATCGAGCCCGCGAGCTGGCCGCCGCGCTGCTTGAGCACCGGGAACAGCTCGTACACGCCGTCCAACAGCCGCTGCCGCTCGGCCCGCGCCGCGCGCGGGCGCAGCGCCTCGAAGGCGCCGCGCAGGTTCTCCTCCACCGTGGCGTTGGCGAAGCAGCGCGCACCGTCCGGAACGTAGGCGATACCGGCGTGCGCCAGCTGCCATGTGGACAGCGCCGACAGGTCCTGCCCGTCCAGGCGGAGCGCCCGGCGGCCGGTGTCGGCGGTGCCGGCCAGCGCCCGCAGCGCCGTCGTCTTGCCGGCGCCGTTCGGACCCAGCAGCACCAGCAGCTCGCCGCCCGACACCTCGAAGGCGAGGTGGGGGATCACGCTGAGGGCGCCGTAGCCGGCCCGCTCCACGGTGGCCTGGAACCTGTTCACAGCGTGAATCCCTTTCCCAGATAGGCCTCGCGGACATCGGGGTCGGTCAGCACCCGCTGCGGCTCCCCCTCCGCCAGCAGGCGGCCCTGGTTGAGGACGATGGCGTGCCGGCACAGCTTGGCGATGATCCGCATGACGTGCTCGATCACCAGCACGGTGACGCCGGAGGCGTGGATCTCGCGCACCAGGGCGATCACCTGCTCGGTGTCCTCCAGGCTCAAGCCCGCCATGGACTCGTCCAGCAGCAGCACGTCCGGCCGGCAGGCCAGCGCCCGCGCGATCTCCAGCCGCCGCAGGTCGGAGACGGAGAGCTGGCCGCACCGCGTGCTCACCGCCGGACGCAGCCCGCAATAGCGCGCGAGGTCGGCGGCGCTGCGCACCCCCGGCGGCAGCGGGCGTTCCGAGCGGGCGTAGAGCAGCGGGACGGAGATCACCTCCTCGATGGTCAGCTCCTTCGGCACCTTGGGCACCTGATAGGTGCGGGCGAGGCCGCGGTGCACGATGCGGTCGGGACGCAGGCCGGTGATGGCGTTCCCGCCCAGCAGAATCCGCCCGGCGGCCGGCGGGATCTGGCCGGACACCATGTTGACGAAGGTGCTCTTGCCCGACCCGTTCGGGCCGATCAGCGCGGTGATCGTGCCCTCGGGGATGGCGAGCGTCACGTTGTCGATGGCGCGCAGCCCGCCGAACGCCACCGTGCAGCCCTCGATGCGCAGCCCGCTCATGACGCCAGCCTCGCCTTGGCGCCGTCGGGGCGCTCCGTGGTCTTGCGCCGGCGCAGCAGGCCGCGGGCGAAGCCGACCAGCCCGGCCGGCATGCCGACGATGAACAGGATGATCACCGCGCCGTACACCACCTGATAGCCGACGCCGCCGACGAAGTGCCGCGCCACCTCCTCCAGCAGGCGCAGCGCCACCGCGCCGACCACCGGGCCCAGCGTGGTGTCCATGCCGCCGAGGATGGTCACCGCTAGCGGCAGGACGTTCCAGTTGGTGGTAAACACGTCGTCGGGGATGACGTAGCCGTACAGGCCCGCGTAGCACGCACCCGCCAGCCCGGCGACCATGCCCGACACCGCGAAGGCGAGGATCTTCAGCCGCGTCACCGGCACGCCCGAGGCGGCGGCGAGGTGCGGGTTGTTGCGGATCATGAAGAAGGCCGGGCGGAAGCGCGATCCCAGGAACACGTCGCTCACCACCGCCGCCGCGACGAGGCAGGCGGTGATGAACAGCAGCTGATGCGGTGGCGAGCCGCCGGCCAGCACCGGCGGCATGATGCCGGTCGAGCCGCCGGTGAGATCCGGCGTCACCAGGATGAACACCTGGATCGACAGGCTGAAGGACAGCGTGGCGATGGTGAAGTACAGCCGCCGCAGGCGCAGCGTCACCGCCCCCAGCAGCACCGCCACCGCCCCGCACAACAGGAGCCCCATGATCCACCCCAGCACCGGCCCGAGCACCGGCGTCAGCAGCGCCGAGCCGTAGCCGCCCATGCCGAAGAACGCGGCGTGCCCCAGCGACACCTGCCCGGTGCGGGACAGGATGTCCCAGGCCAGCGCCAGGATGGCCGACACCGCGATGCCGATCGCCACCTGCACCAGGAAGGCGTGCTCGGCCAGCGCCACCGCCACGAACGGCACGGCGATCGCCACGTAGAATCCCAGACGGCGGACCAATGCGTTCATCCCTGCCGCGTTCATGCCTGCACCTGCTTGCCGAACAGCCCGCTGGGCCGGACGATGAGGACGAGCAGCAGCAGCAGGAAGGCGACGCCGAAGCCCCAGCTGCCGCCCTGCGGCACGAAGGTGCTGACCAGCCCCTCGACCAGCGCCAGGATGGCGGCGCCCATCAGCGCGCCGGGGATGTTGCCGAGCCCGCCCAAGGCGATGATGGCGAAGGCGCGGATCACCAGATCGACGCCGACGCTCGGCTGCACGTAGAGCACCAGCGCCACCAGCCCGCCCGACACGCCCGCCGCGGCGCCGCCGATGACGAAGGACAGCTCGAACACGCGGTCGACGTTGATGCCGGCGTGCAGCGCCAGCTCCGGATCGTCGCTGGCGAAGCGCATCTGCGTGCCGTAGCGGGTGTGGTTCTTGATCCACAGCAGGACGAGGAACAGCAGCAGCCCGACCAGCGCCACCACCACGTTGTTGCCGGGCACCGTCACCGCCCCCAGGTGCAGCGGCGGCAGCAGGGCCGGCGCCTGCATGACGCGCGGGTCCGGCGACCACAGGATGACCGCGATGTTGAGCAGCAGGATCGACAGCCCCAGCGTGGCGAGCAGCTGGTTGTGCTCGTCCTGCTTCAGCACGCGGGCGAGGAACAGCCGGTAGACCAGCGCCGACAGCAGCCCGAGCGCCACCCCCGACGCCGCCATGCCCAGCCACGGCGACACCCCCCAGCGGGTGTGCAGGCCGTAGGTCAGGAAGGCGCCGAGCATGACGAACTCGCCGTGCGCGAAGTTGATGATGCGCGTCACCCCCACGGTCAGCGTCAGCCCCGCCGCCACCGCCGCGTACAGCGCGGCGACGGTGAGCGACAGGATGACGGCCTGGAGAACGGCTGCGGTGGTCATGGCCCTCTCACGCCTCCGGCGCCGGTTCGGTGGCTTCGGAGAAGTCGAGCAGCTTCGACTTGTACTCGCTGCGCGGCAGCGTGCCGGCCGGCACCAGATGCACGGCGGCGCTCACCACCAGGGTGGCACGGATGTCGTGCTCAATGCGCTCGCGCAGGGCGTCGTCGGCCGCCGTGCCCTCCGCCAGCTCGACCACCACCTTGAGCGGCGGCGCCTGCTTCACCCCCTTGGCCTTGGGGCGGATGGAGATGACGCCGGTGACCGCCGGCTGGAAGCGGTTCACCACCTCGCGCACCGCCGAGGGGAAGACGTTGACGCCGCGCACGATCAGCATGTCGTCGGTCCGCCCGATGCAGCGCACCCGCGGCGAGGTGCGGCCGCAGGCGCACGGCTCGGTGTGGATCACCACGTGGTCGCGGGTGCGGAAGCGCAGCAGCGGCGCCCCGCGGTGCTGCAGGTGGGTCAGCACCAGCTCGCCCCGCGCGCCGTCGGTGACCGGCACCGCTGCGCCGGTGTCGGGGTCGATCAGCTCGAAATGCACGAAGCCGCGGCCGGAGAAGTGCATGCCCTGCTGGTGCTCGCACTCGCCCCACAGCGAGACCGAGATGTCGCCGATGCCCATCGCCTCGGTGACGCGGGCGTTCCACGCCTCCTGCAGCTTGGCGCGCATGGCCGGCTCGCCGCCGCCGGGCTCGCCGGCGACCAGGATGCGCTCCACGCTGCTGGCGCGCAGGTCGAGGCCGCGGCCCTGCGCCACCTCGGCCAGATGCAGCGCGTAGGACGGCGTGCAGGCCAGCGCCTGCGGCTTGAGCAGCTGGATGGCGGCCAGCAGCCGCTCGGTGTTGCCGGTGCCCACCGGGATGTGGCAGAGGCCGAGGCGCGGGAACGCCTCCAGCGCGGCACCCGCGACGAAGGGGCCGGCGTTGTAGGTGGTGACGATGCGCTGCCCGGCCTCCACGCCCGACGCCGCGTAGCTGCGGCTGGAGGTGCGCACCCAGTTTTCGAGGTCGCCGGCCGTCAGCGGGATGTAGCTGGGGATGCCGGTGGTGCCGCTGGTCGAGAAGATGCGCACCACGCTCTCCATGGGCGCGGCGAGGTGGGTGCCGATGGGGTGGGCCTCGCTGCGGCTCCGGCGCAGCTCGTCCTTCTCGGTCAGCGGCAGCGCGGCGATGTCGTCCAGCCCGCCGACCGCCTCGGGCGTGGCGAAGCCGGCCGACGTGAGCTTGTCGCGGAAGAAGCGGGAGTGGGCGAAGAGGTGGCGCACCTGGTCCCGGTACAGCGGGTCGTCGTGCGCGCGCTGCTCCGCCCACGGGCGGGTCTCGATTTCGGGCTCGAAGATCATGGCGGGTGCTTTCCTCAGCCGGCCGGGTCGTAGGCGATGGCGTTCTCGGCGTGGTGGGCGAGCAGGAAGCCGATGGGCCGCCGCTGCTCCTCGGCGAGGTGGCCGAGGATGCCGGCGGTGCGCGCCAGGATCGGGATCGCCTTGGTCATGGCCGGCGGGAAGTCCAGGTCCATCAGCACCGCGGCGATGGGGCCGGAGACGTTCAGCGGCATCGGCTTGCCCCACGCCGCCGCGACGGCGCCGCGCAAGCGCTCCAGCATGTCGACGTGGCGCCCGGCGACGCCGCGCTCGCGCGCCAGGGCCAGGATGCGCTCGGCCCGCGGGTCGAGCGGGTGGTGGATGGGGTGGCCGAAGCCCGGCATCTTGCCGCCGCGCCCACGGATCGCGGAAGCGACGGCGTGCGCCGCGGCGTCCGGTGCCTCGCCGGCATCGACGCGGGCCGCCGCCTCGGCCAGCACCTGGGCGCACAGCTCCGAGGTGCCGAGCACCACCGTGCCGCAGCCGAGGATGCCCGCGGCCACCGCGCCCTGCAGGCTGTCCGGCGCCGCCGCCAGCGTCATCCGCGCCGCCTGCGCCGTCGGCGTCAGCCCGTGCTCGGCGATGGCCACCAGCAGCAGGTCGAGGAAGTAGCGCTGCTCGGCGCTCGGCCGCGCGCCGGTCACCAGGAAGAAGAAGTATTCGGTGAAGCTGAACTCGCCCATCAGCCCGTTCACGAGGTCCTGCCCGCGAACCTCGATGCTGCTGGCGTCCGAGGTGCAGATCCCGCTGACCGCGGGACCCGCCTTGCCGATCATCATCGCGCTCCTCCCTTCGCCGGCCGCGGGGACGAGGAGGCCCGTGCGCACGCCCCTGGGGCGTGCGGCGAAACCGCTGGTGCGGGTGGGTCGGGGCGTTTCCTCGGTGCAGCGCCCGGCGGCGCTCTTATCATTCGATTGTAGGACAATAATGTTGGACGAACTGATTGTCAACCGCGCTTCGGGCTGGTAAAAAATGGGGGTATGACCCTGACCGCGGACAGCACCCCTCCCTTACCGGCCAACGACCGTCCCGACGCCCCGGCGCACGGCGGCACCGTCGATTACGTGGTGGAGCAGCTGCGCGACGGCATGCTCCAGGGCCGTTTCGCGCCCGGCCAGCGGCTGGTCGAGGCCGACCTCACCCGCGACCTGCGGGTCAGCCGCGGGCCGCTGCGGGAGGCGTTCCGGCGGCTGTCGGCGGAAGGGCTGATCGAGATCGTGCCGCACCGCGGCGCCCTGGTCCGCCGCCTGACCCAGCGCGAGATGACGGAGCTGTTCCAGATCCGCAGCAGCCTGGAGGCGCTGGCCGCCCGTCTCGCCGCCGCCGGGGTGGCCGACCCTGAGGTGCGCGCCCGATTCGAGGCGGACATCGCGCCGATCTGGAACGACAACCCGCGCATGGCCAGCCTGGACTACATCGACGAGAACCACCGCTTCCACGACGCCATCGTCGCCGCCAGCGGCAACGCGCAGCTCTTGCGGCTGACGCGGCAGTTGCGTCTGCCGGTGCTGATGTACCAGCTCATCGGCTCGCTGAAGGCCGAGAACATCGCGGCCTCCCTGGCCGAGCACCGCGCCATTGCCAGGGCCATCCTCGCCGGCGACGGCGAGGATGCGGAGCGCTGCGTGACCGCCCACCTCCGGCGCGCCGTGGGCATCGCCGAGGCGATGCCGGAGCGGGTGTTCGGCCGGTAGATCGGCCCGCATTCGATTTTTAAAGCCCTTCTCTCCTTGAGGGAAATGGGCTTTGGGAGGAAGCGGGGAGCGCTTTAGGCTGCCGCCGCGCCGCGCCCTTCGGGCGTATCCATCCGTAAAGAACGCCTCATCCTTTATTGATCATGCCCGAATCGCGGCCTCGGCTGTTTGACGCTTCAATGGAAAAAAGCCGGAAGGCGTCCAACCTCGAGGTGCAGCGATGGCAGAGCGCTTCACGAAATCGGCCGCGCGCAACATTTTTTACGGCGGTTCGCTGTTTTTCTTCGTCACCTTCGTCGCGCTGACGGTGCACAGTCACTACTACATGCGGACCACCAGCACCGACGAGGCCACGCTGTCCGACGGCGTCGCCCGCGGCAAGCATGTCTGGGAACGGAACTCCTGCATCAATTGCCACACGCTGCTGGGCGAGGGGGCCTATTTCGCCCCGGAACTCGGCAACGTCTGGGTCCGCTACGGCGGGCGGGACGACGCCGAGAGCGCGCGGGCGGCCCTGAAGGCGTGGATGCAGGCGCAGCCGAGCGGGGTCGAAGGCCGCCGCCAGATGCCGCAGTTCAACCTGACCGAACAGGAACTCAACGACCTCGTCGATTTCCTCGAATGGACCAGCCGCATCAAGACGCAGGGCTGGCCACCGAACAACGCGGGCTGAAGGGGAGGGGCACCCGATGAAATACGCCACCCAACGCATCGCCTACTGGTACTTCGCCTGCGCGATGGCGCTGTTCGTCGTGCAGGTGCTGGTGGGGACGCTGGCCGGGACGGTCTACGTCCTGCCGAACTTCCTGTCCGAGATCCTGCCCTTCAACATCCTGCGGATGATCCACACCAACGCGCTGATCGTGTGGCTCCTGCTCGGCTTCTTCGGCTCGGCCTACTACCTGATTCCGGAGGAGGCGGAGCGCGACATCCTGAGCCCGACGCTGGCCTACGTCCAGCTGGTCATCCTGCTGGTCGGGGCGCTGGGGGCGGTCGTCGGCTACACCCTGGGCATCCACGAGGGGCGCGAGTTCCTGGAGCAGCCGCTCTGGGTCAAGGCCGGCATCGTCGTGGCCGCGCTGATCTTCCTCTACAACGTGTCGCTGACCGTGCTGAAGGGCCGCAAGACGGCGGTCACCAACGTGCTGCTGCTCGGCCTGTGGGGCATCGCCATCTTCTTCCTGTTCGCCTTCTACAACCCGACCAACCTGGCGCTGGACAAGCTGTACTGGTGGTACGTCGTCCACCTGTGGGTCGAGGGCGTGTGGGAGCTGGTGATGGCGGCCATCCTGGCCTTCCTGGTCATCAAGATGACCGGCGTCGACCGCGAGGTCGTCGAGAAGTGGCTGTACTCCATCGTCGGGCTGGCGCTGTTCTCAGGCCTGCTCGGCACCGGCCACCACTATTACTGGATCGGCGCCCCGGGCTATTGGCAGTGGATCGGCTCGCTGTTCTCGACGCTGGAGGTGGCGCCCTTCTTCGCCATGGTGCTGTTCACCTTCAGCATGGCGTGGCGGGGCCGGCGCGACCACCCCAACACGGCCGCCATGCTGTGGGCCCTGGGCACGCCGGTCATGGCGTTCTTCGGCGCCGGCGTGTGGGGCTTCATGCACACGCTGTCCTTCGTCAACTACTACAGCCACGGCACGCAGGTCACGGCGGCGCACGGCCACCTCGCCTTCTTCGGCGCCTACGTCATGCTGAACCTGACCATGATCACCTACGCCCTGCCGCTGCTGCGCGGGCGGTACCCGTACAACCAGGTGCTCAACATGTGGAGCTTCTGGATCATGACGTCGGCCATGGCCTTCATGACGTTCACCCTGACCTTCGCCGGCGTCGTGCAGATCCACCTGCAGCGCGTCATGGGGCTCACGTACATGGAGGTCCAGGAGCAGCTGACCCTGTTCTACTGGATGCGGCTGGGATCGGGCGTGTTCGTCGCGGTTTCGGCGCTGCTGTTCATCTACTCGGTCTTCGGGCCGGTCCGGGAGCAGGTGCCCGCGCGCACCCAGCCCTCGGTGGCGCCGGCGGAATGAGCGGCATGGACGCCGTCCCGTTCTACGCGCCGGCCGGCAATGAGGTGGCGCTGTTCGAGCACGCGCATCGCAACCGGCTTCCGCTCCTGCTGAAGGGGCCGACCGGCTGCGGCAAGACGCGGTTCGTGACGCACATGGCGGCCCGGCTGGGCCGCCCCCTCTACACCGTGTCGTGTCACGACGACCTGACCGCCGCCGATCTGACCGGGCGTTACCTCATCAAGGGCGGCGACACCGTGTGGACGGACGGGCCGCTGACCCGCGCGGTGCGCGAGGGCGCCATCTGCTACCTGGACGAGGTGGTGGAGGCGCGCAAGGACGTCACCGTCGTGCTGCACCCGCTGACCGACGACCGCCGCCTGCTGCCGCTCGAGCGCACCGGCGAGCTGCTGGAAGCCCCGCCGGACTTCATGCTGGTGGTGTCCTACAACCCCGGCTACCAGAACGTTCTGAAGGCGCTCAAGCCTTCCACCCGCCAGCGCTTCGTCGCCATGGAGTTCGGCTTCCCGAAACCGGAGGCCGAAGTCGACATCGTGGCGCGGGAAAGCGGGCTGCCCCCCGGCCGGGTCGTGCCGCTGGTGCGGCTGGCCAACGCGTTGCGCGACCTCAAGGGGCAGGACCTGGAGGAGGGCGTCTCCACCCGCCTGCTGGTCTACTGCGCCACGCTGATCCGCTCCGGCATGCCGCTCGGCGAGGCCATCCTCTCGGCGATGATCGAGCCGTTGACCGACGACCCCGAGGTCCGGAAGGCCTTGCTGCGGGTCGCTGAATTCACAATGGGGTGACGGCATGCGCCAGCGTCCCGCCCGTCGCCCGACCGCCACCGACTTGGTGAAGGAGCCGTCATGAGCAAGCTCTCCGCCACCGTCCTCGTCGTCCTCGCCGCGCTGTCCGGCCCGGCCTGGGCGCAGGCCAACCTGAGGCCGGACCCGAACCCGCGCGTGCCCCCGCAGCCGGGCCAGGCCCTGCCGGTGGAGGACGCGCTGTTCCTCCGGCAGGCCACGGCCGCCAGCCAGGGGCAGCAGGAGCTCGGGCGGCTCGCCGCCGAGAAGGCCCCCGACGACGCGTTCAAGGCGATGGCGCAGGGGATCGCCGACACCCACCGCAAGCTCGCCGAGCAGCTCAAGGGCCTCGCCCAGGGCCACCCCCTGCCGCCCGCCGACGCGCTCAAGCCCGAGCGGACCGACGCCATGGGCGCCGCCGGGGCCGTGACCAACCCGGCGAACGCCCACGAGGACATGGCGCGGGACGCGGTCAACACCCTGAAAGGGGCGAGCGGCGAGGCGTTCGCCAAGGGCTATATCGAGGCGCAGCTCCGCATCCATGACCGCATCGTGGATCTCTACCAGACGGAGGCGTCCAACACCCCCGCCCGCGAGCTGGCGACCTTCGCGATCACCAGCCTGGTCGCGATCCAGAAGGACCGCGACGCCCTGCGGCAGACGGCCGGCCGGTTCGGGATCAAGGCACCGGCGGAGGGGCAGGCCGTTCAGTACGGCGATCCGGCGAAGGCCCGCTGACCGGCGCCGCCAGCGTGCGGGTGGCGGCGAGCGCCGCCCGCAGCCGCGCCGCGGCGTGATCGACGAAGGCCCGGACCTTCGCCGAGGCGCGCCGCCCGCCGGCGTGCACGAGCTGCACCGGGACCGGCGGCGGCTCGAACTCGGCGAGCACGATGGCGAGGCGGCCCGCCCGCAGCTCGTCGGCGATCTGGTAGGACAGCACCCGCGTCAGCCCGCGCCCGGCCACCGCCGCCGCGACCGCCGCGTCGGCGGTGTTGACCACCAGCCGGGCCGGCGGCGTCACCGTCTCGGCCGCCGCCCCCGCCGGGAAGCCCCACTCCCGCCACGTGCCGGCCGGCGAGAACTCCACCACGTCCATGCGCTCCAGGTCCGACGGCCGCTGCGGCACGCCGCGCCGCGCCAGATACTCCGGCGCGGCGCAGACCACCCGCCGCATCGTGCCGACGCGCACCGCCCGCAGCGTGGAATCCGGCAGCTGCCCGATGCGCAGCGCCACGTCCATCCCCTCCTCCACCAGATCGACGACGCGGTCGAGCAGCAGCAGGCGCGCCGTGACGTGGGGATGCTCCTCCAGGAAGTCGAACAGCACCGGCGCCACGTGCAGGCGGCCGAACATCACCGGCGCCGTCACCGTCAGCTCGCCGCGCGGCTCGGCATGGGTGCCGGCGGCCGAGGCCTCGGCCTCCGCGATCTCGTGCAGGATGCGCTTGCAGTCGCCCAGGTAGCGCGCGCCGGCCTCGGTCAGGCGCACGATGCGCGTGGTGCGGTGCAGCAGGCGGGCGCCGATGCGCTCCTCCAGCGCCGCCACGGCGCGCGTCACGCTGGGAGTCGACAGCGCCAGCCGCCGCGCCGCGGGCGCGAACCCGCTCTCCTCGGCCACGGCGACGAACACCCGCATCGCGGTCAGATGGTCCATGCCGTCATTTCAGGATCTGAAACGATGCATTGTCAACAGTGCCGATTATCGACGTCGGGCGAAAGGAATAGGGTGTCGTCACCGCAACCCTCCGCACCGGGAGATCCGTTCATGGCCGCGCCGAGCACCCCCATCCGCCTCCACCGCCACCCGCTGTCCGGGCACGCGCACCGTGTCGAGCTGATGCTGTCGCTGCTCGGCCTGCCGGTCGAGCCGATCGACGTCGACCTCCGGGGCGGCGCGCACAAGCGGCCGGAGTTCCTCGCCATGAATCCGTTCGGCCAGATTCCGGTGATCGAGGACGGCGACGTGACGCTGGCCGACAGCAACGCCATCCTGGTCTATCTGGCGGGCCGCTACGACGAGGCCGGGCGCTGGCTGCCGCGCGACCCGGTCACCGCCGCGCGGGTGCAGCGCTGGCTGTCGGTGGCCGCCGGCCCGCTCGCGTCCGGACCGGCCTCGGCCCGTCTGGTCACGGTGTTTGGGGCCGCGCTGGACCATGAGCGGTGCAAGAGCGTCGCCGCGCAGCTGTTCGCCGTGCTCGACCGGCAGCTGGCCGACAGCGTCTTCCTGGCCGGCGACGCGCCGACCATCGCCGACGTGGCGCTCTACAGCTACACCGCGCACGCGCCGGAGGGCGGGGTGGCGCTCGACGCCTACCCGAACATCCGCGCGTGGCTGGCGCGCGTCGAGGCGCTGCCGGGCTTCGTGCCGATGCGGCGCTCCGCCGTCCCGGCCGCCGTCTAGCGGGAGGCGGCCGTGGACTCCCCCTTCCACTCCGGCGAGCGGATGCTCCAGGAGCGTGCCGGCGTGCGCGACCGGGTCGAGCACGCCGGCCGCCGCGGCATCCGCGACCACATGCCCGACCAGCACCGCGAGCTGTTCGGCAAGCTGCCCTTCATGATCGTCGGCGCGCTCGACGGCCAGGGCTGGCCGCGGGCAACCCTGCTGGCCGGGGCGCCGGGGTTCGTAACGACGCCGGACGCCCACACCCTGGTGCTCGGCGCGCAGCCGGTTCCGGGCGATCCGCTGCACGGCCGGCTGGTCGCCGGGGCGGAGGTCGGGCTGCTCGGCATCCAGCTGGAGACCCGGCGGCGCAACCGCATGAACGGCCGCATCGAGCGGGCGGACGCCGGCGGCCTCACGATCCGCGTCGGGCAGAGCTTCGGCAACTGCGCGCAGTACATCCAAGCGCGCGCGCCGGTGCCCACCGGCCGTCCGTCCCGCCCGGTCGCCCGACCGGAGGGGCCACTGCTGTCCGCTGCGGCGCGGACGCTGGTGGCGCGGGCCGACACCTTCTTCCTCGCCACGGCGGCGCCGGCCGGCGTCGACGCGTCGCACCGCGGCGGCCCGCCCGGCTTCGTGCGGGTGGACGAGGAGGACGGGCGCACCGTGCTCACCGTGCCGGACTTCCGCGGCAATTCCTTCTTCAACAGCTTCGGCAATCTGGCGCTGAACCCGCGCGCCGGGCTGCTGTTCGTCGACTTCGCCGCGGGCGGCCTGCTGTCGCTGGCCGGCGAGGCGGAGGTGCTCTGGTCCGGCCCCGAGCTGGAGGCCTTCGCCGGGGCCGAGCGGCTGCTGCGCGTGCGCCTCACCGGTGGCGTGTTCCTGGAGGACGCCGTGCCGCTGCGCTGGTCGGCGCCCTGACGCAACGGGCAACTCGACAAGGCGCCCGGGCCGTGCGAATGATTTGCAACGATCCCGCTTGACCTTGGACAATTACCAGGCGGGATGCATGTCGCTAGAGATGGGACCGTAACGTCCCCTTCAGGCCGCCGAGCAACGCCGCCGCATGACCGACCGCCGCCGTGCCCGCACCGCACCGACCGGAAGGACCGCGCCCCGCGGTTCCGGCCTCGGGCGCGCGCTGCTGGCGTGGCTGGCGGTGCTGGCGGTGGTGGTGCAGACCACCGTCCCGGACTTCGCCATGGCGGCCCGCCGCGCCGCCCAGCAGCGGGCGGACGCCGCCGCGGCGCTTCACGTTCAGCACGGCCAGCACGGCGACCGCCACGGGCAGCCGGAGGCGCCGGCCCCCGCCAGCCACGAGCACGAACAGCTCTGCGCGTTCTGTCTGGCGCTCGGCACGCACGGGCTGGAGGCGGCGCCGACCGACGCGCTGCCCCTGCCGGTGGCGTACGGGATGGCGGTTCTGCCGGCCGAGGCGGGCATCCGCCCGCAGCCGTTCTTCCTGACCGGGCGCAACCCGCGCGCCCCGCCGGCCCCGCAACAGGTCTGATCGTTCCACGCCGGACACGCCACAGGTGCGTCCGCCCGATCCCCTGTTCCGGAGCCCATTCATGAACCGCATCCACGCCCTGGCGCTCGGCGCCGGGTTCCTGTGCCTGGCCGCAGCGGCCGGCACCGCGTCCGCGCACGTCGTCCTGGAGACCCGCGAGGCCCCGGCCGGCAGCTATTACAAGGCCGTCCTCAAGGTCGGCCACGGCTGCGACGGCGCCGCCACCACCGCCATCCGCGTCCGCCTGCCCGCAGGCGTCGTCAACGCCAAGCCGATGCCCAAGCCCGGCTGGTCGCTGGCGACCAGGGAGGGCGAGTACGCCCAGGCCTACGAATCGCACGGCCGCACCATCACCCACGGCGTCACCGAGATCGCCTGGACCGGCGGCAGCCTGCCCGACGCGTGGTACGACGAGTTCGTCTTCCAGGTCGTGCTGCCGAAGCAGCCGGCCAGCACGGTGCTGTACTTCCCCGTCGTGCAGGAGTGCGAGAAGGGCGCGCACCGCTGGATCGAGATCCCCGAGGCCGGCAAGACCGCCGCCGACTACCGCGAGCCGGCCCCCGGCCTGACGCTCATCGAGAAGCCGCAGGGCCGCTGAGCCCCGGAGGGGAATTCCATGCCGAACCATGACCTGTCGGTCGTCGGCCTGTTCCTGGCCGCCGACCCGGTGGTGAAGGGCGTGATGGTCCTGCTGCTGCTCGCCTCCGTGGCGTGCTGGGCCATCGTGCTGGAGAAGACGGTGGTGCTGGCCCGCGCCAGGGCGCAGGCGCGCCGCTTCGAGGCGGCCGTCGCCGCCGGCGGCGGCTTCGAGGCGGCGGACGGGACGGGCCTGCCCGCCGCCCTCGTCGCCGCCGGCCGCCACGAGTGGCACGACCACGACGTGAACGAGACCCGCGCCGAGCTGCGCGAACGGCTGGAGCGCGCCATGCGCGTCGCCCTGCTGGAGGAGCTGCGCCGCCTCGACGCCCACCTGCCGGTGCTCGCCACCGTCGGTTCCTCGGCGCCGTTCGTCGGGCTGTTCGGCACGGTGTGGGGCATCATGCACAGCTTCACCTCCATCGCCGCGTCCAACGACACCAGCCTCGCCGTGGTGGCGCCGGGCATCGCCGAGGCGTTGTTCGCCACCGCCATCGGGCTGGTCGCCGCCATCCCGGCGGTGGTCGCCTACAACAAGCTGACCAGCGACCTCGGCCGGCTGTCGCAGCGGCTGTCGGTCGCCGTCGGCCGGCTCGCCGGGCACGTGGTGCGCACGGGCGCACGCCACCTGAAGGCGGCCGAGTGATGGGCGCCGCCCCGATGGGCTCCGGGTCCGGCGCCGGGCTGGAGGACGAGTTCTCCTACCGCCCGGTGGCCGAGATCAACGTCACGCCGTTCATCGACGTGATGCTGGTGCTGCTGGTCATCTTCATGGTGGCGGCGCCGCTGATGATGGTCGGCGTGCCGGTGCAGCTGCCGAAGACCGCGGCGCAGAAGATCAGCCAGCCGCGCCAGCCGGTCGTCGTCAGCGTCGATCAGGACGGCCGCGTCTTCCTGCGCAGCGAGGAGCTGGCGCCGGCCGACGTCGGGCCGCGGCTGGCGGCACTCGCCAAGGAGGATCCGGATGCGGTGGTCTACGTGCGCGGCGACCGCTCGCTCAGCTACGGCCGGGTCATGGAGGTGATGGGGCAGGTGAGCCAGGCCGGCTTCGCCCGCGTCTCGCTGATGGCCGAGGGCCCGGCTGGCCCCTCATCGGCTCCGGGCAAGGCGCCCTGAGCCATGGGCTGGGTTCGACGCCGCTGGGCGCAGGTCCTCTCGGTCGCGGCGCACGCCGGGCTGATCGCGGTGCTGGTGGCGGGGTATAAGCCCGTGCCGCCGGCGCCCGCCGCCGTGCGCGTCGAGATCGACCTGACGCAGCCGGCCCCCGAGGCCGTGCCCGAGCCGCCCGCCCCCGCGCCGGCGCCGCCCGAACCGGTGGCCGAGGCGCCGCCGGAGCCCCCGCCGGAACCGCCCCCGCCGGAACCGGAACCCGTGGTCGCCGAGCTGCCGCCCCCCGAACCGCCGCCGGTCGCGGACGACCCGCCGCCGCCGGCTGCGGAACCTGTGGTGGTGGCCATGGTGCCGCCGCCGCCGGCCAAGCCGCGCCCGCCGGAGGCGGCGAAGCGCCCGCCCCCGGCGGCGGCACCCGCGCCGGTGCCGCGCGCCGCGCCCGTGCAGCCGGCGGCGGTGCCACCGCCCGCCCCGGCTCCGGCTTTGGCTCCGGCTTCGATCCGCCCGGCCGGGCCGCCGCCGGACTATCTGGCCCTGCTCCAGGCGCGGCTCGCCCGCCACAAGGTCTACCCGCGCGCCGCCCGGCTCGCCCGCGAGGAGGGCACCGTGCTGCTGCGCTTCGTCGTGGCACGCGACGGGGCGGTGCTGTCCTGGCGGATCGAGCGCAGCTCCGGCTTCGAGACCCTTGACCGGCAGGTTGTCGTCATGATCGAGCGCGCCGCACCCATGCCGCCGATGCCGGACGACGTGACGGGCGATCGGCTCGACGTCGTGCTGCCCGTGCAGTTCGCGTTGCGGTGACGCCGATGCCGCGCCCCAGCCGTCCCGCCGTCCTGCTCGCCGTCCTGCTGCTCCTGCTGCAGGCGTGGCTGCCGGTGCAGGCCGCCGCGGCGATGGCGGCGGCGGTCTCGGCGGCGGCGGAGGCCGCCTCGCTGTGCCTGCACGACGAGGACGGGCGCGAGCGGCCCGACGAGCCGGAGCGGCAAAACCACCACAGCCTCTGCCCGGCCTGCGCCGTCTGCTGCGTGGCGCCGATGGCGCTGCCGGTCGAGTCCGGTGCGGTCCCCGTTCCCCGCGTCCATGGCCGGCTGCGCCGCCGCCGCGCCGCCGCGCCGCCGCAACGGGGGCCGCCGCGCCGCCGCCCGCGCGCCCGCGGCCCTCCGCTCTCCCCGGAGCATCCGCACAGCCATCCATCGCGCGATCCGGCCGGCCATGACGCCGGCCCCAGGGGAGACTCTCCGTGACCCGTTGCCACACCACCGCGACCGGCGCCGCCGCGCTCGCGACGCTTCTGATGATGAGCACCGCGCTGACCCCGGCCGCGGCCCAGACCGCGCCCCCGGTGACGCTCGACACCATGACCATCAACGCCCAGGGCGGCGGCTCGCTGACCGTCCCGGCGCCCGCGCAGGCGCGCGAGGATCTCAACCGCACGCCCGGTTCGGTCGGCTTCATCGACTCCGAATCCCAGAAGGGGCAGGTGGCCCGCGACCTGCGCGACGTGCTGAAGGACACCCCGGGCGTCTTCGCGCAGAGCCGCTACGGCCAGGAGATCCGCCTGTCGGTGCGCGGCTCCGGCCTGTCGCGCGGCTTCCACCTGCGCGGCATCGAGATCCTGCAGGACGGCATCCCGGTCAACCTCGCCGACGGCAGCGGCGACTTCTACCAGATCGACCCGCTGGCGCTGCGCCACACCGAGGTGTTCCGCGGCGGCAACGGGCTGGCCTACGGCTCGTCCACGCTGGGCGGCGCGGTCAACTTCGTGACGCCCACGGCGCACACCGCCATCGCCCCCAACGTGCTGCGGCTGGAGGGCGGCAGCTACGGCACCGTCACCGCCGGCGGCCAGGCGTCGCGCGTGCTGGGCGATGCTGACTTCCTGGTCAGCGGCTCCGTCCGCCACTCCGACGGCACCCGCGACCATTCCCAGGGCCAGGGCGAGCTGTTCAACGGCAACGTCGGCTACCGCTTCAACCCGAACGTCGAGACGCGCTTCTACGTCGGCGCCTACGTGGTTGACCAGAAGCTGCCGGGGGCGCTGAGCCTGGGCGACGCGCTGAACCGGCCGCGGATCGCCAACCCGGCGGCGCTCAGCGGCGACCAGTCGCGCATGACCTGGACGCAGCGCGTCGCCAACCGCACCACGGTCCACCTCGACGGCGGACAGCTCGACATCGACAGCTGGGCGATCCACAAGAAGCTGTTCCACCCGATCTTCCAGGTCATCGACCAGGACGGCTGGACCTACGGCGTCGGCCCCCGCTACACGACGAGCTTCACCGTCGGCGGGATGCGGGACGAGCTGGTGGTCGGCGCCCGCGCCTTCGCCGGCACCAACAAGGCGCTGCAGTTCGTCAACCTGCACGGCAACCGCGGCGCCCAGACCGCCGACACCCGGCAGGAGGCCCGCAACCTGGAGGCCTACGCCGAGAACCGCCTGTACGTCGTGCCGACCGTGGCGCTGATGACCGGCGCCAAGCTGCTGCGCGACACCCGCGAGTTCACCGACAACCGCAACCCCCGCCGCAACTCGGAAAAGACGTACGAGGGCCTGAACCCCAAGGTCGGCGTGCTGTGGGAGCCGCACCCCGACGTGCAGGTCTTCGCCGACGTGACCCGCAGCCTGGACGTGCCGGACTTCAGCGACCTGACGCAGGCCCAGGCCAACGGCAACCCGGCCTTCGTGCCGCTCCAGGCGCAGCGCGCCTGGACCATGGAGCTGGGCACCCGCGGCGAGAAGGGCCGCTTCGCCTGGGACGTGACGGCGTACCGCTCGACGCTCAAGGGCGAGATGCTGCAGTTCACCACCAACCCCAGCGTCCCGGCGGCGACCTTCAACGCCGACCGCACCGTGCACCAGGGCATCGAGCTGGGCGTCAAGGTCGAGGTGGCGCGCGACCTCGCCGGCGTCGGTGACCGGTTCACCATCGGCCAGCTGTGGAACTACAGCGACTTCCGCTTCCGGGACGACCGCCAGTACGGCAACAACCGCATCGCCGGCGTGCCGACGAACCTGCTGCGCACCTCGTTCTCCTACACGCGGCCGGACGGCGTCTACGTGACGCCGACGGTGGACTGGGTGCCGACCGGCGCCTGGGCCGACCAGGCGAACACGCTGCGCGTGCCGGGCTACACGCTGCTGGGCGTGCAGGCGGGCGTGGAGCTGAAGAACGGCCTGCTGCTGTTCGTCGATGCGCGCAACCTGACGGACAAGCGCTACGTCAGCGACGTCGGCACCATCACCGACGCGCGCCGCGTCGCCACCCAGGTCTTCTATCCGGGTGACGGCCGCAGCGTGTACGCCGGCGTGCGCGCCGCCTTCTGAGGAGAACGACCGTGCGGCGTGTGATCCGAGCCTTCCCGACCCTCCTGCTGGGCGCCCTGCTGCTGGTGTGGGCGGCGGGCGCGGCGTGGGCGCACGCCGTCCTGCGCGAGACGGTCCCGCCCGACGGTGCCCGGCTGGACGCGCCGCCGCACGAGGTCGTGCTGCGGTTCAATGAGCCGGTGGCGCCGATCGCGGTCCAGATCCTCGACGCGGCGGGGAGCGCCGTGCCGGGATCCGGCCCGCTGGCGGCGAGCGACGAGACGGTGCGGCTCGCCCTGCCGCACCACCTGGGCGACGGCGCCTACGTGGTCAGCTACCGCGTGACCTCGGCCGACGGGCACCCGACGGCCGGGTCCATCACCTTCGGCGTCGGCGTGGCGCCGCAGGCGGAGCGGACCGCGGCGGGCGGCGACGCCGCGGCGTCCGCGGCGCTGGCGGCGGTGGTCGTCCGCGCCGTCCACTACGCCGCGCTGCTGGCCGGGCTCGGCGGCGGGCTGTTCCTGGTGCTGGTGTCGGGACCGTGGTCGGCGCTCAACGAGCGGCTGAAACCCGGGCTGTGCCTGCTGCTGCTGACGGCGGCGGTCGCGGCGGTGCTGTTGGTCGGGCTGAGCGGCGCCGTGCTGGCCGGGCGCCCGCCGTCCGCCCTGGTGGACTCCGCCACCTGGACGACCGGCGTGGCGAGCACCGTCGGGCTCAGCGCCGGCGTCGCGCTGCTGGCGCTGCTGACCGCCGCGGCGGGGCTGGCGCTGGAGGCCCGGCACGCCGCGGGCCGGGTCCTGCTCGTCGCCGGCGCGCTGCTGGGGGCGGCGTCGCTGGCCGCCACCGGCCACGCGGCGACGGCGCCGCCGCGCTGGCTGAGCGCGCCGCTGGTGGCCGTGCACGGGCTGATGGCGGCGTACTGGATCGGCGCGCTGTGGCCGCTGGCGGTGGCGTTGCGCACGGAACCGCCGGGGGAGGCGGCGCGGCTGACCCGGCGCTTCTCGCGTCTGGCGATGGCCGGCGTGGCGGTGCTGGTCGCCGCGGGGGCGGGCCTGTCGCTGCTGCAGATCGGCACGCCCGGCGCCGTCCTCGACACCGACTACGGCCGGATCTGGCTGGGCAAGATGGTGGTGGTGCTGGGCCTGCTGCTGCTGGCGGCGCGCAACCGGGTTCGGCTGACGCCGGCGCTCGATCCGGGTGGCCGGACGGCGGCGTCCGCGCTGCGGCGCAGCGTCTGGACGGAGGTGGCGTTCGCCGCTCTGCTGCTGCTGCTCACCGCGATGTTCCCGCTGACGCCGCCGCCCCGGGCGCTCGCCGCTGCCGCGGCGGCGCCGGAGGGCTACGCGACGGCGGTCACCCAGGGCGGGCGGATGGCGATGATCGAGGTGACGCCGGCCCGACCTGGGCGCAACCGGGTGCGGGTGTACCTGCACGGACCCGACGGCCGGCCCGTCCCGGTCGACGAGGCCGCGCTGGAGGCGGAGCTGCCGGCGGCCGGCGTGGCGCCGCTGCGCCGTTCTTTCACGCCCGCCGCGCCCGGCGACCTGACGGCCGAGGTGGACCTGCCGATCGCCGGCCGCTGGGCGCTGCGCCTGGACGTGCTGATCGACGCCTTCGACAAGGCGGTGTTCCGGACCGAGATTCCCATCGGCACCGCGGCGGAGGCCCCGCGGTGACGGCGGTCGCCGATCAGCCGCGGATGCCCGGCGCTTCGTGCCCGGTGCGCGCCACGTATTCCGTGTAGCCGCCGCCGTACTGGTGGATGCCCTCCGGCGTCAGTTCCAGCACCCGGTTGGACAGCCGCGCCAGGAAATGCCGGTCGTGCGACACGAACAGCATGGTGCCTTCGTAGTTGGCCAGCGCGGTGACCAGCATCTGCTTGGTGTCGAGATCGAGGTGGTTCGTCGGCTCGTCGAGCACCAGGAGGTTCGGCGGGTTGAACAGCATGGTGGCCATCACCAGCCGGGCCTTCTCCCCGCCGGACAGGACGCGGCACTTCTTCTCCACGTCGTCGCCGGAGAAGCCGAAGCAGCCGGCCAGCGCCCGGAGCGATCCCTGGCCGGCCAATGGGAAGGACGCCTCCAGGGACTCGAACACGCTCATGTCGCCGTCGAGCAGTTCCATGGCGTGCTGGGAGAAATAGCCCATCTTGACGCTGCCGCCGACGGTGACGGTCCCGGCGTCCGGTTCGGTGGCGCCCGCCACCAGCTTCAGCAGGGTCGACTTGCCCGCGCCGTTGACGCCCATGACGCACCAGCGCTCCTTGCGGCGGATCGTCAGGTCGAGCCCCTCGTAGATGCTCCGGCTGCCATAGCCCTTGTGCACGTTCTTCAGGACCACGACGTCCTCGCCCGAGCGCGGCGCCGGCGGGAAGTCGAACGACACCACCTGGCGGCGCTTCGGCGGCTCGAAGCGCTCGATCTTCTCCAGCTTCTTCACCCGGCTCTGGACCTGGCTGGCGTGCGAGGCGCGGGCCTTGAAGCGCTCGATGAACTTCAGCTCCTTCGCCAGCATGGCCTGCTGCCGTTCGAACTGCGCCTGCTGCTGCCGCTCGTTCAGCGCCCGCTGCTGCTCGTAGAAGCCGTAGTCGCCGGAGTAGCTGTTCAGCGACCCGCCGTCGATCTCGATGATCTTCGTGACGATCCGGTTCATGAACTCGCGGTCGTGCGAGGTCATGAGCAGGGCGCCCTCGTAGCCCTTCAGGAAGCCCTCCAGCCAGATCAGGCTTTCGATGTCCAGGTGGTTGCTCGGCTCGTCGAGGAGCATGGCGTCGGGCCGCATGAGAAGAATGCGGGCGAGCGCCACGCGCATCTTCCAGCCGCCCGACAGGGCGCCCACGTCCATGTCCATCATCTCCTGGCTGAAGCTGAGCCCGGCGAGCACTTCCCGCGCCCGCCCCTCCAGCTCGTAGCCGCCCAGCTCGTCGAAGCGCGCCTGCACCTCGCCGTAGCGCTCGATGATCGCGTCCATCTCGTCGGCGCGCTCGGGATCGGCCATGGCCGCTTCGAGCTCCGCCAGCTCCGCCGCCACGACGCTGACCGGCCCGGCCCCGTCCATCACCTCCGCGACCGCGCTGCGGCCGGACATCTCGCCGACGTCCTGGTTGAAATAGCCGATCGACACCTGCTTCTCGATCGCGACCTGCCCCGCGTCCGGCAGCTCCTCGCCCGTGATCATCCGGAACAGCGTCGTCTTGCCGGCGCCGTTGGGACCGACGAGGCCGATCTTCTCACCCCGGTTGAGCGCGGCGGAGGCGTCCAGGAAAAGGATGCGGTGGCTGTTCTGCTTGCTGATGCTGTCGAAACGGATCATGGGTGCGGCTGGGTTCCGGTGGCGTGAAGGGGCCCCTTATGCCACAGGATGCCCCGCGCGCCAGAACCCTCATCGACCCGCCGGCAAAAATGTCATACGGCCGGCGCATGGAAGCTTCCATGATCGGCGGGCCGGGTCAGCGGAACAGCATCACCCCGTCGCCCGGCGCGCGCGCGGCGAGGACCATGCCGGCGCTGCGGGCGAGCGTCAGCGCGAGCCCGGTGGGGGCGGACACCGTCGCCAGCAGCGGGATGCCGACCGCTGCCGCCTTCTGCACCAGCTCGAAGCTGCACCGGCTGCTCAGCACGGCGAAGCCGGCGGAGCGGTCGTGCCCGGCCGCGGCCAGCGCGCCGGCCAGCTTGTCCAGCGCGTTGTGCCGGCCGACGTCCTCGCGCGCCATCCGGATGCGGCCCGACGGGTCGCACCACGCCGCCGCGTGCAGCGAGCGGTTGGCGCGGTTCATCGGCTGGTGCTCGTGCAGGCGGGCGAAGGCGGCGGCCACCGCGCCGGCATCCGGCGCGAAGGTCGCCGTCACCGGGCGCGGCGGGCGCAGCACGTTGGCGAGGCTGTCCACCCCGCACAGCCCGCAGCCGCTGCGCCCCTCCATGGAGCGCTGGCGCAGCGAGCCCTTGAGCAGCTTCAGCGGGTCGCACGCGATGGACAGCACGATGCCGTCCGCCGCGTGCCGCACGCGGATGTCGTCCACGTCGTCCTTCGCCCCCAGGATCCCCTCGCACAGGCTGAACCCCAGCGCGAAGTCCTCCAGGTCGGCCGGGGTCGCCATCATCACCGCGTGGGCGCGGCGGTTGTACTCGAAGGCGACCGGCACCTCCTCCGCCACCAGCCAGATGACCTCCGACCGGTTGGCGGCGGTGGGGAAGCTGGTGCCCTCGGCGGGGCGCGAGTGGGCGAGGGGCTGCATGGCGTCGCCCTCCTATTCCGCCGCGACCGTTTCGATGACCGGAGCGTGCTTGCGCTCCCAGTCCGACGGCTGGTTGCTGCGGGTCACCTGCACGGCGGTCACCTTGTACTCCGGGCACTGGGTGGCCCAGTCGGCGTTCTCGGTGGTCACCACGTTGGCCCCCGTGACCGAGTGGTGGAAGGTGGTGTAGACCACCCCCTGCGGCATCCGGTCGGAGACGCGCGCCTTCAGCGTGGTGGCGCCGATGCGGCTGGCCAGCGAGACGAGGTCGCCGTCGCGGATGCCGCGCTGCTCGGCGTCGTGCGCGTGGATCTCCAGGATGTCCTCCGGGTGCCACGCCACGTTGGCGGTGCGCCGGGTCTGGGCGCCGACGTTGTAGTGGCTGAGGATGCGCCCCGTGGTCAGGATCAGCGGGTAGAAGCGCGAGGCCTGCTCCGGCGTCGGCACGTACTCGGTCACCACGAATTGTCCCAGGCCGCGCATGAAGCGCTCGGTGTGCATGATCGGCGTGCCTTCCGGCGCCTCGTCGTTGCACGGCCACTGCACGCTGCCCAGCCGGTCGAGCGTGGCGAAGCTGACGCCGCGGAAGGTCGGCGTCACCGCCGCGATCTCGTCCATGATCTGCGACGCGTCGTCGTAGTGCATGGGATAGCCCATGGCGGTCGCCAGCTCGCAGGGGATCTGCCACTCGTGCTTGCCGGTCTTCGACGGCATGGCCGGGCGGACCCGGTTGATGCGGCGCTCGGCGTTGGTGAAGGTGCCGTCCTTCTCCAGGAACGAGGTGCCGGGCAGGAAGACGTGCGCGAAGGCGGCGGTCTCGTTCAGGAACAGGTCCTGCACGACGACGATCTCCATGGCCTCCAAGGCCGCCTGGACGTGCTGGGTGTTGGGGTCGGACTGCGCGATGTCCTCGCCCTGGACGAACAGGCCCTTGAAGCTGCCGTGCACCGCCTCGTCGAACATGTTGGGGATGCGCAGGCCGGGCACCGGGTCGAGCGTCGCGTTCCACACCGTCTCGAACTGCCGGCGCACCGCCTCGTCGGCGACGTCGCGGTAGCCGGAGAACTCGTGCGGGAAGGAGCCCATGTCGCACGAGCCCTGCACGTTGTTCTGCCCGCGCAGCGGGTTCACGCCGACGCCGGACCTTCCGATGTTGCCGGTCGCCATGGCGAGGTTGGCCATCGCCATCACGCTGGTCGAGCCCTGGCTGTGCTCGGTCACGCCCAGGCCGTAGTAGATCGCCGCGTTGCCGCCGGTGGCGTAGAGCCGCGCCACCGCGCGCAGTTCCTCCGCCGGGACGCCGGTCCGCTCGGCCACCGCCTCGGGGCTGTTGCGCGGCTCGGCGACGAAGGCGGCCCAAGCCGCGAAATCGGCCGGGTCGCAGCGCTCGGCGACGAAGGCGTGGTCGACCAGGTCCTCGGTGACGATGACGTGCGCCAGCGCGTTCAGCACCGCCACGTTGGTGCCGGGCCGGAGCTGGAGGTGGTGCGCCGCCTCCACGTGCGGGCTGCGCACGAGGTCGATGCGGCGCGGATCGACGACGATCAGCTTCGCCCCCTTGCGGATGCGCTGCTTCATGCGCGAGCCGAACACCGGGTGCCCGTCGGTCGGGTTGGCGCCGATCACCAGGATGACGTCGGCCTTGTCGACGCTCTTGAAGTCCTGCGTCCCGGCCGAGGTGCCGAACGCCTGCTTCAGGCCGTAGCCGGTCGGCGAGTGGCAGACGCGGGCGCAGGTGTCGACGTTGTTGTTGCCGAACGCGGCGCGGATCATCTTCTGCACCACGTAGACTTCCTCGTTCGTCGTGCGCGAGGAGGTGATGCCGCCGATGGAGCCGCGGCCGTGCTTCTCCTGCACCGCCTTCAGGCGCTTGGCGGCGTAGGCGATGGCCTCGTCCCACGACGCCACCCGCCACGGGTCGGCCGTGGTCTCGCGGATCATCGGCTGGGTGCGGCGGTCCTTGTGGGTGGCGTAGCCCCAGGCGAAGCGGCCCTTGACGCAGGAGTGCCCCTCGTTGGCGCCGCCGTCCTTCCACGGCACCATGCGCACCACGGTGGTGCCCTTCATCTCCGCCTTGAAGGAGCAGCCCACGCCGCAATAGGCGCAGGTGGTGATGACGCTGTGCTCCGGCTGGCCGAGCTGGATGACCGACTTCTCGGTCAGCGTCGCCGTCGGGCAGGCCTGCACGCACGCACCGCACGACACGCACTCGGAGTCCATGAAGCTCTCAAGGGCGCCCGGCGACACCTTGGAATCGAAGCCGCGACCGTCGATGGTCAGCGCCAGCGTGCCCTGCACCTCGTCGCAGGCCCGCACGCAGCGCGAGCAGACGATGCACTTGGCGGGATCGAAGGTGAAGTACGGGTTGCTCTCGTCCTTCGCCGATGCCCTGTGATTCTCGCCCTCGTAGCCGTAGCGCACCTCGCGCAGGCCGACCGCGCCGGCCATGTCCTGCAGCTCGCAGTCGCCGTTGGCGGCGCAGGTGAGGCAGTCCAGCGGGTGGTCGGAGATGTACAGCTCCATCACGCCGCGGCGCAGCCGGGCCAGCCGGTCGGTCTGCGTCCACACGGCCATGCCCGGGGCGACCGGCGTGGTGCAGGAGGCCGGCGTGCCGCGCCGCCCCTCGATCTCCACCGCGCACAGGCGGCAGGAGCCGAAGGCCTCCAGATGGTCGGTGGCGCACAGCTTGGGCACGGAGATTCCGGCCTCGCTCGCGGCGCGCATCACCGAGGTGCCCTCCGGCACGGTCACGCTGCGGCCGTCGATGGTGAGCGTCACCTGGGTGGCGGACTCGCGCGCCGGGGTGCCGTAGTCGATGTCCTTCATGGGGATAATCCTCATCGAATCTGTCATCCCCTCTCCCCCCTGGGGAGAGGGTCAGGGTGAGGGGGATCGCGGGGGACCGGAAACGGCCGCCATGCCGGACCCCCTCACCCAACCCTCTCCCCAGGGGGAGAGGGCTCGGTCACTCGGCCGCGATGGCCGCCGGGCCGCGGAGGAAATCTTCGGGGAAGTGCTTGAGCGCGCTGCGCACCGGGATCGGCGTCATGCCGCCCATGGCGCACAGCGAGCCGTCCAGCATCACCTCGCAGAGGTCCTGGAGCAGGGTGAGGTTCGCCTCGACGTTCTCGCCGGCGATCACCTTGTCCATCACCTCGACGCCGCGGACCGAGCCGACCCGGCAGGGCGTGCACTTGCCGCAGGATTCGGCGGCGCAGAATTCCATGGCGAAGCGCGCCTGCTTGGCCATGTCGACGCTGTCGTCGAACACCACGATGCCGCCGTGCCCGACCATCGCCTCCTGCGCGGCGAACGCCTCGTAGTCCTTCGGCAGGTCGAACAGCGACGGCGGCAGGTAGGCGCCGAGCGGGCCGCCGGCTTGCACCGCGCGGATCGGCCGGCCGGTCCGGGTGCCGCCGCCGAAGTCGTAGAGCAGCTCGTGCAGCGTGATGCCGAACGCCTTCTCGACGATGCCGCCGTGGCGGATGTTGCCGGCGAGCTGGAAGGCCAGCGTGCCGCGCGAGCGCCCGACGCCGAAGTCGCGGTAGTACGCCGCTCCCTTGTCGAGGATCACCGGCACCGAGGTCAATGAGAGCACGTTGTTGACCACGGTCGGCTTGCCGAACAGGCCCTCCAGCGCCGGCAGCGGCGGCTTGGCGCGGACCATGCCGCGCTTGCCTTCCAGGCTCTCCAGCATGGAGGTCTCCTCGCCGCAGATGTAGGCGCCGGCGCCGACGCGCACCTCCAGGTGGAAGCTGTGCGCGGTGCCGTGGATGTCCTCGCCCAGCCAGCGCTCGTCGTAGGCCAGCCGGATCGCCTCGCGCATGGTCGCGATGGCGTGCGGGTATTCGGAGCGGATGTAGATGTAGCCGTGCTCCGCCCCCACCGCGAGGCCGGCGATGGTCATGCCCTCGATCAGCAGGAAGGGATCGCCCTCCATGATCATGCGGTCGGCGAAGGTGCCGCTGTCGCCCTCGTCGGCGTTGCAGCACACGAACTTCTCGTCCGAGCGGGCGGTCTGCACCGTCTTCCACTTGATGCCGGTGGGGAAGCCGGCGCCGCCGCGGCCGCGCAGGCCGGACTCCGTCACCTCGGCGACGATCTCGTCCGCCGTCATGGCGAGCGCGCGCTCCAGCCCGCGGAAGCCGCCGTGGGCGCGGTAGTCCTCCACCGACAGCGGGTCGATGACGCCGCAGCGGGCGAAGGTCAGCCGCTCCTGCTTGGCGAAGTAGGGGATCGCCTCGGTCGGGCCGTGGCCCAGCGGGTGGTCGCCACCGGAGAGGAAGCCGGCGTCGAACAGCGCCGGCACGTCCTCCGGCGTCACCGGGCCGTAGGCGACGCGGCCGGCGTCGGTGACCGCCTCGACCAGCGGCTCCAGCCACAGCATGCCGCGCGAGCCGTTGCGGACGATGCGCACGGGGATGGCGCGGCGGACCGCCTCGGCGCGGATGGCGGCGGCCACGGCGTCGGCGCCGACCGACAGCGCGGCGGCGTCGCGGGGAACGTACACGGTGTGCATCGGCTCGCTCATCGCCCGGCCTCCGCGCTCACGATGGCGTCGAAGCGGCGGGGATCGACGCGGCCGTGCAGCGTCTCGTCCACCATCACCGCCGGGGCCAGGGCGCAGTTGCCCAGGCAGAACACGGACTCCAGCGTGAAGGTGCCGTCGGCGGTGGTCTCGCCGAGATCGACCTTCAGGCGGCGGCGGGCGTGCTCGACCAGCCCGTCGGAGTCCATCGACTGGCAGGCCTCGGCCCGGCAAACCTTGATGGTGTGGCGGCCCGGCCGGGTGCGGCGGAACTCGTGGTAGAAGGAGACGACGCCGTGCACCTCGGCGCGCGACAGGTTGAGTTCGCCGGCCAGCAGCGGCACCGCCTCCTCGTCGATGCAGCCGAACTCCTCCTGCAAGGCGTGCAGGATCGGCAGCAGGTTGCCGCGCAGGTGCCGGTGGGCGTCGATGATCGACGCGGCGCGGTCCGCATTCCAGGGTGATCGAGCGTGCACGGTTCCTCCCACGGCCGCTCGTGCGGCCGGTCTTCTTAAAAGTGACTGCCCGTTTGCTTGCGGGATCTACAGTCAGCTTCGCCGATGCTGGGGAGGGTCGGCAAATTTCATTTTCTGATCGGGTGATAGCCTTCCGCTATCGCCGCAGCCAGGGGGCCAGCGCCTCCGCCGTGGTGGCGCGGATGCGCGCGCCCAGCGAATCCTCCGCCGCCACCGCCGCCAGCGCGGCGGCGAGCGGGGCAGGCGGCTCGCGGTCGGCGTAGGCGAGGCCCACGGCGTAGGTCAGGTCCGGCTCGATCAGCGGCAGCGCCACGAGGTCGGGGTGCGGCGTCACCACCGTCAGCAGCTGGCCCGGCACCACGGCGGCGCACGGGCCGCTGCGCACGACCATGTAGAGCGTGGCGACCGAGTTGGTCTCCATCAGCGGCGTCACGCTGCGGTCGGCCATGCGGAAGGCGGCGTTGGCGATGCGGCGGTTCTGCATGTCGGGGGTGAGCAGGCACAGCGGCAGCTCCGCCGCCGCCGCCCAGGGGATGCTCGCCGCGCCCTCCGGCACCTGCTCCCGGCGCGCCAGCAGGAAGTAGCGCTCGGAATAGAGCGGCACCGTGCGCACGTTGGCGAGCGGCTCGTTGTCCAGGTAGGTCACGGCGGCGTCGAGTTCGAAGGTGTCGAGGTCGCGCTGGATCTCCCGCGAACTGAGCGAGGCGATGGAGGAGCGGATCTGCGGGTAGCGCTCGGCGAAGCGCGCCAGCACGTGCGGCACCGCCGGCAGCGCCGTCGGGATGGCGCCGATGCGCAGGTGGCCGGACAGCCCCTGGCTGAGCGCCGCCAGCTCCTGGTGCAGGCCGTCGCGCTCGGCGATGATGCGGCGGGCGTACTCCAGCACCTTCAGCCCTTCCGGCGTGAAGCCGGCGAACTTCTGTCCGCGCTCGACGATGGGAACGCGCAGTTCCTCCTCGAGCTGGCGGATGGCGTTGGACAGCGTGGGCTGCGAGACGTGGCAGGTCTCGGCCGCCCGGCCGAAGTGCCCCTCGCGCGCCAGGGCCAGCAGGTAGACGAAGCGGCGGAACATCGACATGGGCTCACCGTACCGCAGGAATCAGGATGCGGTCGAGCGGCGCCCGGTGAGCCTTGGACGGCATCGGCGGTTCCATCCCATCGTTATGATCAATTCATCATAACGCAGAGGCCGCAGCTCTGCACGCCCGTTCCCCAGCTTGGGCCTTGGCGGACGCGCGGTGCGCACGGCCCGCGCCAGACCAGCCACATCGGTGCGCAAGCTGTTCACATCCGTCGGGAACCCTGTTCACGCCGCCCTCCCATGGTGGCGCCGAGTGGTTCGGCGTTCGGACCATCCGCAAGGCCGCCGAACGCACGCGCCGGCCGCCACACATGGGAAGGAGACCCCTCGGTGAACATCTCGCTCAAGACGATCGCGCCAGCCGCCATCGCCGCCATCGCCGCCATCGCCCTGCCGGGCGCCGCCCGGGCGGGCGCCACCCTCGACGGCGTGAAGCAGAAGGGCTACGTGCAGTGCGGGGTGAACCTGGGTCTGTACGGCTTCTCGGCGCCGGACGAGAAGGGGCAGTGGAGCGGCATCGACGTCGACTTCTGCCGCGCCGTCTCGGCCGCCGTGTTCGGCAGCGCCGACAAGGTGAAGTACACGCCGCTGTCCGCCCAGCAGCGCCTGCCGGCCCTGCAGTCGGGCGAGGTCGACCTGCTGGCCCGCAACACCACCCGCACGCTCGGCCGCGACACCGCCAACGGCCTGAACTTCGCGCCCACCAACTACTACGACGGGCAGGCCTTCATGGTGTCGGCCAAGCTCGGCCTGAAGAGCGCCAAGCAGCTGAACGGCGCCACCGTCTGCGTGCTGCCCGGCACCACCACCGAGCAGAACGTCGCCGACTACTTCCGCGCCAACAAGATGAACTTCAAGCCGGTGGTCATCGAGAAGAACGAGGAGCTGCACAAGGCGTTCTTCGGCGGCCGCTGCGACGCGTTGTCCTCCGACGCCTCGCAGCTGGCGGCGATCCGCGCGGCCGAGACCTCGGCGCCCAACGACTACGTCATCCTGCCCGAGCAGATCTCCAAGGAGCCGCTGGCCCCCGCCGTCCGCCAGGGCGACGAGGAGTGGACCAACCTCGTGACCTGGGTCTTCTACGCCATGGTCCAGGCGGAGGAGAAGGGCATCCGCTCCGACGGCGTCGACACCGCGCTGTCCTCGCCCGACCCGGACGTGAAGCGCCTGCTGGGCGTCACCGCCGGCAACGGCAAGAACCTCGGCGTCGAGGAAAACTGGGCCTACAACGTCATCAAGCTGGTCGGCAACTACGGCGAGAGCTTCGAGCGCAACCTCGGCGGCGGCTCCAAGCTGAAGATGGCCCGCGGCCTGAACGCCCTCTACACCGAGGGCGGCCTGATGTACGCCCCGCCGCTGAAGTAACCGGGCACTAAGCCCCTCTCCCCTTGCGGGAGAGGGGTTGGGGAGAGGGTGGCGAACGGTACCTGTTCCCCCTCTCCCCAAACCCCTCTCCCGCAAGGGGAGAGGGGCTTCATCCCCCGCGTCCCGGCCCGGAGCGCACGATGACCAACGTCACACGATTCCTGAACTCCGCCCAGGTGCGGGGCTGGTTCTACCAGGGGCTGGTGGTGTCCGCCGCCGCCCTGACCGGCTGGTATCTGGTCTCCAACACCCTGACCAACCTCGCCAAGCGCGGCGTGGCGACGGGGTTCGACTTCCTCGGCCGCGAGGCCGGGTTCGAGATCGGCGAGAGCCTGCTGGCCTACTCCGCCGCCGACACCTACCTGAAGGCGTTCGCCGTCGGTCTGCTGAACACGCTGGCCGTCTCGGCCGCGGCGGTGGTGCTGGCGAGCGTGCTCGGCCTGCTGATCGGCGTCGGCCGGCTCTCGTCCAACTGGATGGTCGGCCGCTTCGCCGCCATCTACGTGGAGAGCGTCCGCAACGTGCCGCTGCTCCTGCAGCTCATCGTCTGGTACGCGATCATCGGCCGCCTGCCGAGCCCGCGCGCCGCGCCGGAGCTGCTGCCCAACCTGTTCCTCAGCAACCGCGGCATCAAGTACCCGACGCTGGCCGATCCGGCCACCCACGCGCCGACTCTGCTGGCCCTCGCCCTGGCCATCGCCGGGGCCGTGGCGCTGGCCCGCTGGGCGCGGCGCCGGCGCGAGACCACGGGCAAGCCGTTCCCGACCCTGCCCGCCGCGGCGGCGCTGGTGCTCGGCCTGCCGCTGGTCGCCGGCCTGCTGAACGGCGCGCCGTTCGCCCTCGACGCGCCGGTGCACGAAGGCTTCGACTTCGCCGGCGGCGGCACCGTGTCGCCGGAGTTCACCGCGCTGTTCATCGGCCTGTCGGTCTACACCGCCGGCTTCATCGCGGAGATCGTGCGCTCCGGCATCCTCGCCGTGCCGCACGGCCAGACCGAGGCCGGGCTGGCGCTCGGCCTCAAGCCGGGGCAGGTGCTGCGCCTGATCATCCTGCCGCAGGCGCTGCGCGTCATCGTGCCGCCGCTGACCAGCCAGTACCTCAACCTGACCAAGAACTCGTCGCTCGCCGTGGCGATCGGCTACCCGGATCTGGTCAGCGTCTCCAACACCTCGGCCAACCAGACCGGTCAGGTGGTGGAGGCGGTGGCGCTGATGATGGCGGTCTACCTCGTCATCAGCCTCGCCATCTCGACGTACATGAACTGGTACAACCGCAAAGTGTCGCTGGTGACCCGATGAGCAAGGACCTGACGACCCGCAGCACCGCCTGGGCCGCCTCCTTCGAGGAGGAGCCCTCCCAGGTCATGGTGCCGCCGCCGGCCCTCACCGCGCTGAAGCCGTTCGGGTGGGCCAAGGACAACCTCTTCAACTCGCGCCTCAACACCGCGCTGACCCTGGCCTGCCTGGCGATCCTGTGGTTCGCCGTGCCGCCGGTGGTGAGCTGGGTGCTGATCGACGCCACGTGGATCGGCACGCCGGAGCAGTGCCGCGCCGCCGAGGGCGCCTGCTGGTCGATCATCGCCGCCAAGCACCGCCCGATCTTCTTCGGCACCTACCCGTACGAGGAGCAGTGGCGGCCGCTGCTGGCCTGCGCACTGTTCCTGGTGGCGCTCGGCGTCAGCGCCGTGCGCGCCTGCTGGCGGCCCTGGCTGGTCGGGGTGTGGGTCGGCTGCCTGGGTGCCATGGGCGCCCTGATGTGGGGCGGCGTGTTCGGCCTGACCTACGTCGCCAACGACCGCTGGGGCGGCCTGCCGATCACGCTGATGCTGTCGGTGTTCGCCATCGCGCTGGCCTTCCCGCTGTCGGTGGTGCTGGCGCTCGGCCGTCAGTCGAGCCTGCCGGCGATCCGCTCGCTGTGCGTCGGCTTCATCGAGCTGATGCGCGGCGTGCCGCTGGTCAGCGTGCTGTTCATGGCCTCGGTGATGTTCCCGCTGTTCCTGCCCGAGGGCATCACGGTGGACAAGCTGCTGCGGGCGCTGGCCGGGCTGACGCTGTTCACCGCCGCCTATCTGGCGGAAGCCGTGCGCGGCGGGTTGCAGGCGATCCCCAGGGGGCAGTACGAGGCGGCCGACGCGCTCGGCCTCTCCTACTGGCAGAAGATGCTGCTGATCATCCTGCCGCAGGCGCTGCGCATCGTCATCCCGCCGATCGTCAACCAGTTCATCTCCTGCTTCAAGGACACCTCGCTGGTGACCATCGTCGGCCTGTACGACCTGCTCACCGCCGCGAACCTCGCGACCACCGATCCGGAATGGCGGCCCTTCTTCGGCGAAGTCTACGTCTTCGTCGGGCTGATCTTCTGGGGCTTCTGCTACAGCATGTCCCGCTACAGCCAGTGGCTCGAGCGGGAAGCCAACCGATACAACCGCCGCTGACCGGCCGGGAGGAAGGAACGATGACCGAAACCGCCATCATCGAGCTGAACAAGGTCGGCAAGTGGTACGGCCACTACCACGCGCTGCGCGACGTCAGCCTGCAGGTCCGCAAGGGGGAGAAGGTCGTGGTCTGCGGCCCGTCGGGCTCCGGCAAGTCGACCATGATCCGCTGCATCAACCGCCTGGAGGCGCACCAGACCGGCAGCATCACCGTCAACGGCACCGAGCTGACCGACGACGTGAAGTCGGTGGAAACGATCCGCAAACAGGTCGGCATGGTGTTCCAGCAGTTCAACCTGTTCCCGCACCTCACCGTGCTGCAGAACCTGACCCTCGCCCCGATCTGGGTGCGCGGCATGGCCAAGGCGGAGATCGAGGAGGTGGCGCTCAGCTACCTCGACCGCGTGCGCATCCGCGACCAGGCGCACAAGTTCCCCGGCCAGCTCTCCGGCGGCCAGCAGCAGCGCGTCGCCATCGCTCGCGCGCTGTGCATGCGTCCGCAGATCATGCTGTTCGACGAGCCGACCTCGGCCCTCGACCCCGAGATGGTCAAGGAGGTGCTGGACGTCATGATCGAGCTGGCGGAGGAGGGGATGACCATGGTCTGCGTCACCCACGAGATGGGCTTCGCCAAGTCGGTCGCCGACACCGTTGTGTTTATGGCCGAAGGCAGCATTATTGAGACCGCACCCCCGGCCGAGTTCTTCGCCAACCCGCGCAGCGAGCGCACCCGGCAGTTCCTCGGCCAGATCCTGGAGCACTGACGCCGCCCATGGCGACCCTTGCCATCGTCGATGACGACGCGGTCACCCGCGAGACGTTGAACGCCTATCTCTCCGAGGAGGGCTTCGACGTGCTCCAGGCCGGGAGCGCCGAGGACCTCAAGGCGCTGCTGGAGACCCGTCGCATCGACCTGCTGCTGCTCGACATCCGCCTGCCGCGGCAGGATGGGCTGACGCTGACCCGCGAGCTGCGGGCGGCGTCGGACATCGGCATCATCCTGGTCAGCAGCCGCGGCGACAAGCTGGACCGCATCATCGGCCTGGAGATGGGGGCCGACGACTACATCGCCAAACCCTTCGAGCCGCGCGAGGTGCTGGCCCGCGTGCGCAACCTGCTGCGCCGCCTCGACGCCCCGGCGCAGGGGCGCGAGGACCGCCGGCGCAGCTTCGAGGGCTGGACGCTCTACATCGACCGCATGCAGTTGGTCGACCCGACCGGCGCCGCGGTGCGGCTGACCGGGGCGGAGTTCGAGCTGCTGTCCACCTTCGTGAGCAACGCCGGCCGGGTGCTCAGCCGCGATTACCTGCTGACGGTCACCACCCGGCGCAAGACCGAGGCGTCCGACCGCACCATCGATTCCCTGGTCCGCCGCCTGCGCCAGGTGGTCGAGGCCGATCCGAAGGCGCCCCGCCTGATCATCACCGTGCACGGCTCCGGCTACCTGTTCGCCGGCGATGTGGCGCAGGGGTGAGGGCCGTCACTTATCAACGCCCCTCTCGTCCGTCATCCTCCATTCCGTCATCCCCCATTCCGCCATCCCCGCGAAAGCGCTTAGGCGCTCAGTTTAGCGGTTGGCGGCCGGTTTCGGCGACCAATCACTGCCTCAAACCGTCATCCCCGCGAAGGCGGGGATCCATACGTTCCACAGCCTCTTGCCTCGGGAGTTATGGATCCCCGCCTTCGCGGGGATGACGGATAAGCGTTTGAATTCTTATGCCTTTCGCATCGTGATCGGCAGGCAAAGCGCCACCCGGCAGGAAGGGAATCAGTCCAAGCGATTGCCCTGACCCCACGCCACGACCTTGCCGAGCGTCGCCGAGTTTGCTAGGATAAAAGTCGCAAAAGCGGACCTATGTCCGCAGCCCGCCGGTGGGAACTGAACACCCTCTGCACATTGTTCCACGGTGTTCCAAACTGTTCCATTCGGCCCGTCAGCCCGGCCGGTTCAGGGCATCAACAAGCTGCCGCAAACTGTTCACATACGAACGGTATGCCGTTCATAGCCCCCTGGGATAACAAACCGTACGGACCGCGGACTGTCCGGTCACGGAGCGGAGGGTGGCATGACGATGTCGTCGGGGAACGGGCCGGGCGAGGCGCGCTTCCGGTTCTGGACGCTGCGCCGGGCGCTGGTGTCGGTGATCGGCGTGCTGCTGCTGGCGCTGTTCGCCAGCCAGGCCTGGGTGTCGCACCGCTACACCGCGTTCGCGGTGTCGACGCTGGACGACGGCGCGGCCAAGCTGCTCACCGTGCTCGCCAAGGACCGCATCCAGAAGGCCTACACGGACTGGCTGACCGGCCATGTCAACGAGTGGAGCCGCGACACCTACCTCGTGGACAGCCTGACGGAGGGGCAGGGGGCCAAGGCGGCGCTGGCGCTGAAGAGCATCTACGCCCGGCCGGCTGTGGTCGACCGCGAGGTGGTGCTGGTCGCCGTGAACGTCTTCGACGCCGAGATGAACCGGGTGACCCGTGCCGCCGACGGCAGCGCCGACACCGTGACCTCGGTCCCGGCGCTGCTGGACACGCTGAAGGGCCGCGAGCTGGCCGAGAAGCGCCGCCCGATCAGCCTGCTGTGGCGCAACGAGCGCGGGCTGCCGCTGTACAGCATGGTGGTGCCGATCGGCGGCTTCCGCGTGCTGGGCTTCCTGGAGGTGGTCAGCGACCCGCTGCCGGCGCTCGGCACGCTGGGCGCGGCGCTGGACTCCGACATCCGCTTCAAGGACGGCGGCGGCGCGGTGCTGTTCGAATCGCTGCGCGGCCAAGCCGGCGCCATCGCCCAGCCCTCGGTCAGCACCGCCACCATCCCCGGCGAGGGCGGCCGGCCCTGGGCCACCGCCGAGATCACCCGGGACATCGGCGCCTTCGTCGGCAGCGTCGAGGAGCTGCGCAACGAGGCGATCCAGATGGTGGCGCTGTTCGCCGTGGCGGTGGCGGTCTGCGCCACGCTGCTGCTGCGCGTCGCGGTGTTCGCCAGCCTCGCCAAGTTCGCCCGCGCCATGGAGCGGATCTCCGAGGGCAACCTGTCACTGGAGGTGCCGCGCACCGGCCGCGACGAACTGGCGACCATGGCCGCGGCGCTGCGCCGGCTGCGCCAGAGCGTCGAGCAGGTGCTGCTGCTCAAGCACATGGTGGAGAGCAGCCCGGTGCCCACCGCCCTGCTGCGCGCCGACGGGTCGGTCGGCTTCGTCAACCCGGCGGCGCGCGCCTTCTGCCGCGACCACGGCACGCACGAGGGCGCGGCCGACCTGCTGAACCAGGGCCCGGTGTTCGTCGCGGAGTGCCTGACCTCCGGCCAGCCGATCCGCCGCCGCACGCTGACCGTCGGCGAAACCACCGTGGAGGCCAACGTCGACCGCATCCACGACGAGTCCGGCGCGGTCATCGCCCGCACGCTGTCCTGGACCGACGTCAGCGAGCAGGTGCGCTCCGCTGCCCTCGCCCGTCAGCTGATCGAGGACGTGCACGGTGTGGCCTCCACCGTCGCCAGGCAGTCGGGGCAGCTGCGCGCGCTGGCCGACGACCTGCGGCAGCAGTCGGCGAGCACCATCGGCAGCTCCGTCTCGGCCGGCGCCTTCGTCGCCGAGAGCAACCGCAACGCCGCCGGCGCCACCGGCAGCGCCGAGACGCTGGTCGGCCACATCGCCACCGTGTCCGGCCTCGCCGGCGAGGCGGCGACGGTGGTCGGGACGGCCATCGGCGAGCTGGGCGACGCCCAGGGCACCGTCGAGCACCTGTCGGAGAACACCGAGCAGATCCGCCGGATCGTCGATGTCATCACCGGCATCGCCCACCAGACCAAGCTGCTGGCGCTCAACGCCACCATCGAGGCGGCGGTGGCCGGCGAGGCCGGGCGCGGCTTCGCCGTGGTGGCGGCCGAAGTGAAGAAGCTGGCCGAGGAGACGGCCGGTGCCACGGTGCAGATCGCCGGCTCGGTCGCCACCATCAACGCCAGCATCCGCGACACCGTCGGCACCTTCCAGCGCGTCTCGCAGACGGTGGAGCGGATCAGCACCGTGCAGGCGCTGATCGGCGACGCGGTGCGGCAGCAGAACGCCTCCTCCTCCGACATCATGACCAAGGTGGGGGAGATCGCGCTGACCTCCGGCGAGGTCGCGGCGATCATCGATGGGGTGAGCACCCAGGCCGCGCGCACCGGCGACATCGCCGGCACGCTGATCGAGACGGCGAACCGGCTGGCCGACGAGGCCGGCTCGCTGCACAGCTTGCTGGGGACGTTGCGCGCCCAGGCCGCCTGACCGAATATGGCCGCCCGATCTTCCGACGCGGACCGCCGATGACGACACGCACCTGGATTCCCGCCGCCATGACGGCGTTGCTGCTTCTGCTGGCCGGCGCCGCCGCGGCGGCGGACGGCGACGCGCTGGAGCGGATCCGCGGCCGCGGCAGCGTCGCCTGCGGCTTGCGCGGCGGGTTGGGCGGGCTGTCCTTCGTCGATGCGCAGGGGCACCTGGACGGCTTCATGGTGGACTTCTGCCGCGCCTTCGCCGCGGCGACGCTGGGCAACGCCCAGGCGATCCACGTCGTGCGCCTGCCCGACAAGCCGCAGGAGTTCGCCGCGGTGGAGAAGCACGAGGTGGACGTGGCGCTGACCACCACCACCTGGACGCTGAGCCGCGATTTCACCCACGCCATCGAGTTCCTGCACCCGCTGCTCTACGACGGGCAGGGCTTCGCCATCCTGGACGCCAAGCCGCCGCCGCTCGACCAGCTCGGCCCGCTGACGGTGTGCGTGAAGGCCCAGACCACCACGGCGCGTAACCTGGAGGACTCCATCCGCCAGACCAGCCGGCCGTGGTCGATCCGCACCTTCAACACCTACGACGAGGCCCTGCAGGCCTTCCTGGCGCAGGAGTGCGGGCTGCTGACCACCGACCGCTCGGTGCTGGTGACCTCGCTGGCCAGCTACCGCAACGCCGGGCTGGCGGTGCGCATCTACCCCGACGTCATCTCGCGCGAACCGCTGACGCCCTACATCGCCCGCGACGACCGCACCTGGTACGACGTCGGCCGCTGGGTCATCGCCGCCACCATCCTGGCGGAGGAGAAGGGCGTCACCTCGGCCGACGTGCGTGCCGGCCGGATACCCGACGATCCCGAACTGGCCGCCCTGTTCGGCCACGCCAGCGCGGGCGCGAAGGTGCTCGGCCTGCCGGAGGACTGGGCCTTGCAGGTGATCGGGCAGGTCGGCAACTACGGCGAGATATTCGAGCGCAACCTCGGCAGCCGCTCCCCCTACCGCATGGAGCGCGCGCTGAACCAGCCCTGGAGCCGCGGCGGCATCCTCTACGCGCCGCCGTTCCGGTAACTTCTAGCCCCTCTCCCTCGACGGGAGAGGGGTTGGGGAGAGGGTGGCGCCGGTGAAGCCGGCCAAAGTTTCCATCCCCCTCTCCCCAAACCCCTCCCCCGCAAGGGGGAGGGGCTTAAGGGCCTACTCCACCGCCGCCTGGAACGCGTATCCGACGCCGTGCATGGTGACGATGAAGCGCGGCTCGTCCGGGTCGTCGCCCAGCACGCGGCGCAGGCGGCGCACAAGGCGGTCGATGGAGCGGTCGTAGGGCACGTGGTCGCCGCGCAGCGTCAGGTCCAGCAGGTCGTCGCGCGTCAGCACCCGGCCGGCGTTCTCGACGAAGGCGGCCAGCAGCTCGAACTCCGCCGAGGTCAGGCGCGCCTCGCCGCCGTCGGGCGCCAGCAGGCGGCGCTTGTCGACCTGCAATTCCCAGCCGGCGAAGCGCCGGGAACGGCGCGGCGGCGGCTTGGCGGAGCGGCCGACGCGGCTGAGGATGGAGCGGGTGCGGGCCAGCACCTCGCGCAGCTCGACCGGCTTCTCGATGTAGTCGTCGGCGCCCAGCTCCAGCCCGATCAGCCGGTCCATGCGGTCGCCGCGCCCGGTGATCAGGATGATGCCGACGTTGGAGGTGGCGCGCAGCTCGCGGGTGATGGTCAGCCCGTCCTTGCCGGGCAGGCGGATGTCGAGCAGCAGCAGGTCGGCACGCGTGCGGGCGAGGATCGAGGCCAGCTGCTCGGCGTCGCGCGCCAGCAGCACCCGATAGCCCTCCGCCTCCAGGTAGGTCTTGAGCGTCTCGCGCGTGATGGCGTCGTCATCGACGACCACGACGGTGTGCATGCGATCCCTTGAGCGTTCCCTGCGTGGGTCGAGCTTACCGGCCCGCCGTGTCCGAAACAACGTGCCGCTCGCACCACGCGTCCATGGCCGCCAGCGCCTCGGCGAAGCGGGCCGGCGCGCCGGCGGCCAGGGCGCGCGCCGTGTCCGGCTGGCCGTCGCGCGCCAGATCCTCGACCTTGCGCATCAGGGCGACGACGGCGCTCAGTCCGAAATGGCTGGCCGCGCCGGCGAGGCGGTGCGCCACGTCCTCGATCCGCCCCGTATCCGGCTCCGTGCCGAGGCCGGGCAGGCCGTCTGCCGCCGCCTCGACCAGCAGCGCGCGGATGGTCGCGAAGCGCGTAGGCCCGAGCGAGCGGTGGTAGCGCTCCAGCACCGCCTCGTCGAGCAGAGGACCGGACTCGCGGCCGGCGGTCTCCGGCGGGGTGAGGCTGAACAGCAGGTGGGTCAGCCGTTCCGGGAAGATCGGCTTCTCGATCACCGCGTCGATGCCGGCGTGGGTGTAGCGGACGCGGTCGGCGGCGAAGACGTTGGCGGTGACGGCGACGATGGGCACCGCGGCGCGGGCGGGGTCGCGCAGCGCGCGGATGCGGCGGGCGACCTCCGGCCCGTCGAGGTCGGGCAGGCGGATGTCGAGCAGCACCGCGTCGAAGTCCCGCCGCTCCGCCAGCTCCAGCGCCTTGGAGCCGGTTTCGGCGACGGTGATGCGGTGGCCGGCGTCGGACAGCAGGCCGACCGCGACCTCGCGGTTGATCGGGTCGTCCTCGACCAGCAGCAGCCTCATCGAGCGCACCGCGTGCAGCGGCGTCGCCCCGCCCGCCCCGGCCGGCGAGCGGTCGTCCTCCACCGGCACCAGCGGGATGCTGACGGTGAAGACGCTGCCCACCCCGACCGCGCTGTCCAGCGCGATATCGCCGTGCATGGCCTCCAGCAGGTGGCGGACGATGGCGAGGCCGAGACCGCTGCCGCCGAAGCGGCGGGCGATGGTGGGGTCGGCCTGCTCCAGCTTCTCGAAGATGGCGGCGCGGCGTTCCGGCGGCACGCCGATGCCGCTGTCGCGCACGGCGATCACCAGCCGCGCGCCGTCCTCGCGCGCCGCCCGGGAGATGCGCACGGCGACGCCGCCGCGTTCGGTGAACTTGACGGCGTTGCCGACGAGGTTGACGAGGATCTGCCGCAGCCGCTGGTCGTCCGCCACGATGGACGCCGGCACCTCCGGCGCCACGTCGAGGGTCAGCGCGATGCCCTTCTCGTTGGCGACGCTCTCCACCGTCGCCATCACCTCGTCGAGCAGCGGCGTCAGCGCGCAGGGCGCCGGGTCGAGGTCGAGCTTGCCGTCCTCGATCTTGCGCAGGTCGAGGATGTCGTTGACCTGGTCGAGCAGCCCGTGCCCGCAACGCATGATCGATTCGGCGTAGCGCCGCTCCGCCAGCTCCAGCCTCCCGGTCAGCAACAGCCGGCACAGGCCCAGGATGCCGTTCAGCGGCGTGCGCATCTCGTGGCTGACGGTGGCGAGGAATTCGGTCTTGGCGGCGTCGGCGCGCTCGGCCCGCTCCTTGGCGTGGCGCAGCTCCTCGCGCGCCCGGCGCGACGCGGTGACGTCGTTGGCAACGCAGATGACGTGGTGCCCGCCCTCGTCCGACCACGCGAAGGGATGGCGCTGCAGGGCGAACACGCGAGGTTCAGCGTCGCCGCCGAACACCACCTCCTCGGCGAAGGCCTCGCCGCCGGCCAGCGCGCGGCCGGCTTCCGGCGGCAGCGCTTCGGCCAGCAGGCGGCCGCGGATGTCCTCGCGCCGGGTGGCGAAGGCCAGCTCCGCCGCGCGGTTCCACAGCACCACCCGGCCGGTCCCGGCGTCGAGCACGTAGAGGACGCTCGGCACGTTGTCGATCACCGCGTCCAGGAAGGCCTGGGTGCGC
This sequence comes from Azospirillum sp., assembly GCF_050789165.1. Classification (NCBI taxonomy): domain Bacteria; kingdom Pseudomonadati; phylum Pseudomonadota; class Alphaproteobacteria; order Rhodospirillales; family Azospirillaceae; genus Azospirillum; species Azospirillum sp. The sequence continues at coordinate 5,322 of NZ_JBOZRT010000100.1, read as the reverse complement.
AGCAGCAACCCCTCCGCCTCGCGGCGGCGGGTGATGTCGACCAGCGCGGTCAGCATCACCTCCTCGCCCTGGAACTCGAAGGAGATGGCCGACAGCAGCCCCCAGATGGTGCCGGATTCGGTGACCAGCTGCGTTTCCACGTCGAGCGCGGCGCCCTTCGTGAACACGTCGTGCACGAAGTGGTCGCGGGTAGTCGGCTCCAGCCAAAGGCTGGCGGCGGGGCGGCCGAGCAGGCGGCCGCCGTCGCGCGCGCCGAACAGCGCCACCGCCATGCGGTTGACGAAGCGGATCTGCCCGTCGTCGCGACCGGAGATGACCAGCGGCACCGGCGCCGCCTCCAGCACGGTGCGCAGCCATTGCTCGTTCTTGCGCAGCGCTTCGCTCTTCACCTCGGTCTCGTGGACGTAGAAGCGCAGGGCCTGGGCCAGCTCCTCGATCTCGTCGTGCGGGGCGGCGTCGCGGGCGGCGGAATCGCCCTCGGTGCGCTCGCGGATCGTCTGGCTGACCGCCCACAGCCGCGCCACCACCTTGCGCTTGACGTACAGCGTGGTCAGCCCGGTGCCCAGCAGCACGATGACGATGGAGGCGAAGAACAGCCGCGTGTAGGTGTTCGACACGTCGATGACCTGCTGGCGGCTCTCCTCGGCCAGCTTGGTGTGCTCGACGAAGATGCTGGTGGTCAGCCCGGTGTTGAGCAGCGACAGCTGCCCGGCGCGGCCGAGCAGGCCGGCCAGCGTTTCCGACGCCTGCAGCTCCGCCCGCCGGTGCTGGAACACCGACCCGTCGCCGCGCACCAGCGTGCCCATCATGCCAACCAGCGGGGGCGCGGCCGGCGACGGGGCGGGCAGGGCGGCGAGCTGCTCCTCGGCGCGGGCGGCGAGGCGTTGCAGGGCGAAGCTGGTCTCCACCCGGTGCACCGAGGCGATGAGGAACAGCATCCGCTCCGCCTCGACCAGCCAGCGCTGCACCGCCGGGTCGGGGTCGGTGCGCAGCGCGCCGTCGGCCAGCGCGTCGGCGAGCTGCCGCACGTCGCGGTCGCGGTCGGCCAGCGCGCGCCGCGCAGCGGTGCGCTGCGCCACGCCGCGGCCGATGGCGTCGCGCAGCTTGGCGATCTCGTCGCGCTGCGCCTTCAGGTGCTCGATGCGCGGCATCTGCGGCGCACCCTGCGGGCTGATCTCGGCCAGCAGCCGGTCGTAGCCGGCGAACTGGTCGGACAGGCCCTGGCCGATCGCCTCGCGCTCGAAGGTGTCGGTGGACAGCGCCAGCTGCTCCAGCGAGCGCATGATGCGCTGGTGCTGGCGTTCCAGCCGCGCGGTGGCGACCACCGCCGGGAACTGCTGCGAGGTGACGCGGGTGATGCCATCGTGCAGGCTGTCGAAGGCGGCGTAGGCGCCCAGGCCGATGGCGAAGGCCACCAGGCCGTTGAGCACCAGGACGCCGAACAGCCGGCCGCCGACCCCCACCCGAAACGCCATCGCCGATTCCTTCCCGCGCGGCGCGCTTGCGCCGCATCGTACGTACCCTATCATACGGCCCGCAGCAGGGGAGAAGGGAAGGGCCGGTGCCACCACGAGTCCGCATCCTGGCCGCAGCGGCGGCCGGCTGGCTGGCGTTTGCGCCGCCGGCCGCCTCCCAGACTGCCTCCGAGACCGCCTCCGTCCTGGCGGCGGTGCAGCAGCGCGGCACGGTGCGCTGCGGCGTCACCTACAGCCCCGGCTTCGCCGCCAACGACGCGTCGGGCCGCCCGACCGGCTTCATGGTCGAGCTGTGCCGGGCGCTGGCCGCCGCGGTGCTCGGCAACGCCGAGGCCATCGAGCTGCGCAGCCTGTCCAAGCCGCAGGAGTTCGCCGCGCTGGAAGGCGGCGAGGTGGACGTGTCGTTCGCCCAGACCTCCTGGACCTTCCCGCGCGACGCCCTGCACCGCATCGACTTCGGCCCGCCGGTCTTCCACGACGACCAGGGCATCGCCGCGTGGCCGCGCGACGACGGGAAGCCGCCCTTGCAGGCCGGCGGCGTGACGGTCTGCGTCCCCGCCGCGACCACCTCGCAACGGGTGCTGGAGGAGTACGCGGCGCGCAGCGGCCAGTCCTGGCGGATCCTCCCGTACCCGACTTGGCCGGACGCGCTCCAGGCCTTCATCGGCAAGGAGTGCGCGGCGCTTTCCACCGACCGCGCGCTGCTGACCGCGGCGTTGCGCGCGCCGGACGTGCCGAAGCCCGGCGCCGACATCGCGGCGCTGCCGGTGCCGACGCGCGAGCCCATCGCCCCGCTCACCGGCAGCGCCGACCGCACCTGGGTCGGCATCGTGCGCTGGACCATGTTCGCTCTGATGCTGGCCGAGGAGAAGGGCGTAACCGCCGACAACGCCGCCATCCTGCGCACCACCGGCGGCAGCGAGGTGCAGCGCCTGCTGCAGGGCATCCCGGAGGTGGCGCAGCGCACCGGGCTGCGGCCGGACTGGGCCTATCAGGCCATCACCCAGGTCGGCAACTACGGCGAGATCTTCGAGCGCACCATCGGCGAGCGCTCGCCCTACCGCCTGCCGCGCGGCCCGAACCGGCCGTGGAGCAGTGGCGGGCTGCTGTACGCGCCGGTGTTCCAGTAACCTCACGCCGCCCGGTCGATGCGTCCGGCGGCGGCGCGGGCGATCAGGCGCTCGACCTCGACCACCTCGGCGATGAAGTGCTGCTCGACCACCGAGTGGGCGTGATGGCGGGCGCGGATGACGTTGACGGTGAAGCGCAGCGGGGTGTGCAGCGCCTTCACCCGGACCCGCGCCGGGTCGGCCGAGGCGGCGGTGTACTGGTCGACGATGGCCACGCCGGCGCCGTTCTCGACCAGCGCCATCGCGATGCGGTTGGTCTTCACCTCGATCTGCGGCGACAGCAGCACGTCGGACGCCTGACAGGCGTCGCGCACCAGGATGCCGAGGGGGTCGTCGGTGTGCAGGCCGATCAGCGGGAACTGGCGGAACACATCCAGCGTCACCACCGGCGGCAGGCCGTCGCCGGCCTCCGCCGGGAACAGGCCGACGAGATCGCCCTCGGCGATCACGTCGTTCTCCAGCGCGGGGTGCGGCTGCGGGTTGAAGGTGAAGCCGATGTCGACGTTCTTCACCAGCACGGTGTTCAGCACGTCGCGGTAATTGTGCGTCTCGATGTGCAGGCTGACGTTGGGGTGCTGCTTGACGAAGCGCGAGACGGCCAGCGGGATGATCTCGATGCACAGCGCCGGCGAGGCGGTGATCCGCAGGTGTCCGGTGCGCCCGCCGCGCAGGTTGGCGGCCAGCTTGCGCAGGTTCTCGATGTCCGCGAAGGTGCGCTCGACCTCGGCGTAGAGGGTGCGGCCCTCCGGCGTCGGGTAGAGGCGGCCCTTGATCCGCTCGAACAGCTTGATGCCCAGCTCATCCTCGGTGTGCAGAAGCACGTTGGTGACCGCCGGCTGGGTGACGTGCAGCAGACGCGCCGCACCGCTCACCGTCCCCGCCAGCATCACCGCCCGGAACACCTCGATCTGACGCAACCGCATGAACGATACCCGCGCATTCCCGGGGGAGGAGCCCCGGACATCCTAGATCATTCGCGGTCGTGATGAACAGTGATGCCTCCGCTGGCGAACGGGGTGCCGGAACATGTGAACGGCTTTGCGGCGGCGCCATGCCGTTCACATTCGCGCGCATTCCGGTCACAGCGACGCGCCACGCCGGTCACGGGCTCGGGCCAGGATTGGGCAGAGCGTTTCCTCCGAATGTACTGACTGAAGGCCCTTGCCCCGAGGCAAGGGCCTTTTTTTCGCGCTGGAATGGACCCGACAGGTCGCGCCTCCACGCCCCGTCTCCAGTTCGATGAGCCAGACACTGAGTGCCGTCGCCCTGGCTCCGCTGGCCGGCCCATAACTCCGCCTTATAGGCGGTTGGCGATAAGAAATTTCATGTGTTCGCGCGGCGGTGCTAAGCATTCGGGCACGCCATCACCGACCGGACCGCCGCAACGCCGGCGGACGACTTGCGCCATCGCGGCGCAGGACGGGCGGTTATTGCCTAACGCCATAGAGGGAAGAGAACGTCACATGGGTGCGGTCGCTCAGGGGCTTGTCGGGGACGTCACGGGTCAGCTGTCCGAACTGGTGCGCGCGCGGTTGGGCCGCGACCAGGGGGACGTGACGGAGCGCTTCGTTCGCCAGTTCTACGCCGACGTCCCGCCCGACGACGTGGCGCAGGCGCCCACCGACCAATTGTTCGGCGCGGCGCTGGCGATCTGGCAATGGGGCCGGCAGCGCACGCCGGGCAGCGCGGCCGTGCGCGTCTACAACCCGCGCCTGGAGGAGCACGGCTGGCGCTCGACCCGCACCATCGTCGAGATCGTCAACGACGACATGCCCTTCTTGGTGGATTCGGTGACGGCGGAGCTGAACCGCCGCGGCCTCACCGTGCACCTCGTCATCCACCCGGTGGTGCGGGTGGCGCGCGACGCGCAGGGCCGGCTGGCCGACCTCTATGAGCCGACGGCGAGCCCCATCGACGCGCCGGCGGAATCCTTCATGCACGTGGAGATCGACACCCGCACGGCACTGGTGGAACTGGAGGCCATCCGTTCGGGCATCGCGGGCGTGCTCGCCGACGTGCGGGCGGCGGTCGGAGACTGGGCGGCCATGCGGTCGCGCCTCGGTGCGGCCGCGGAGGGGATCGCGGCGGCGGCGCTGCCGGCCGACGAGGTGGCGGAGGGCGGCGACTTCCTCAGTTGGGTTGCGGCCGACCACTTCACCTTCCTCGGCTACCGCGAGTACCGCCTGGAGGAGGCGGCGGACGGCCCGGCGCCGCGGCTGGTCGAGGGCAGCGCCCTCGGCATCCTGCGCGATCCGGCCGTGGTGGTGCTCGACGCGTTGCGGGCCGACGGCTGCGCACTCGTCCAGGCACCGCGCGCCGTGCTGGTCGCCAAGGCCGACCAGGCATCGACCGTGCACCGCCCGGTGCCGATGGACGTCATTCTGGTCAAGCGCTTCGACACGCAAGGGCGGATCGCCGGCGAGCAGCTGTTCGTCGGCCTGTTCACCTCCTCCGCCTACAACCGGTCCCCGCGCGACATCCCCTTCGTGCGCCGCAAGGTCGCCGGCGTGCTGGAGCGCGCCGGTTTCGACCCCACCGGCCACAACGGCAAGGCGCTGCTCAACATCCTGGAGACCTACCCGCGCGACGAGTTGTTCCAGGCCGGCGTCGATGAGCTGACCGACACCGCGCTCGGCATCCTGCACCTGCAGGAGCGGCAGCGGCTGGCGCTGTTCATCCGGCGCGACCCGTTCGACCGCTTCGCCTCCTGCCTCGTC